>DATHKF010000179.1:0-6461 GCA_035489505.1 Bacteroidia bacterium
CGCATTAAAACGGCTCACGATTTTCTTCAACCACTGATCCGAAGCGGGCTTGCAATCGGCGTCGGTAAGCACGAGCAAATCGTGCGATGCACCTTTGATTCCCATCATCAATGCAACCTTTTTTCCGTGCTGGTAATATTCATCTTCCTTGATCGTAACGATCTTGAGGTTCTTGTGTTTCTTGGCAAACTCTTCGAGAAGATCACCGGTCAGATCGTAGCTGCAATCGTTCACCACCACCACTTCAAACTCCGGGTAATCCTGCGAAAAGATGAACGGAAGGTATTTCGTGAGATTGTCTTCTTCATTGCGGGCGCAGATCACCACGGAGATAACAGGAAATTCCTGTGCAGCCTGGACCACTGATTTGTGCCGCGCCAGACGCAGGAAGAAAAACAAATAGTAAAACAGGAGAAGCACGAAGCCCAGCACAAATACCCAGAACACAATCATTCCCGGCGACACATTCAGCAATTGTTCGAGGTTGAACATGGGCTCAAAGGTAACCGCGCTGAATGGCGGAGATTGTGAAACGGCAGAGGGATTTGAACAAAGAAATTAACAGAAGGAGTCGGCAGTAGGAAAGTAGGCTAGCAGGCTGTCACGCTACTTGCCTACTAGCCTACTTTTCAACTGCCTACTTAGAGACTTGCTTACTCCCTACTATCCCTATCTTTGCCTCCGTGAAATTCACTCTCCAGCACACCGACCCCTCTTCCAAAGCCCGTACCGGCCTCATCACCACCGATCACGGTGAAATTGAGACGCCGATCTTTATGCCCGTGGGAACTGCAGGAACGGTGAAAGCTGTACACCAGCGGGAATTGACCGATGACATCAAAGCGGAAATTATTCTGGGCAATACGTACCACCTCTATCTCCGTCCGGGACTTAACGTGATCGAAGGCGCAGGCGGCCTGCATAAATTCAACGGGTGGCAAAAGCCAATTCTCACCGACAGCGGCGGATTCCAAGTGTATTCACTTTCCGGAACACGCAAGCTGAATGAAGACGGTGTTGAATTCAAATCGCACATCGACGGTTCGAAACACGTGTTCACACCGGAGAATGTGATGGACATTCAGCGCACGATCGGCGCCGATATCATCATGGCGTTTGATGAATGTACTCCGTACCCGTGCGAATACGCTTATGCGAAGAATTCCATGGAGATGACGCACCGCTGGCTGAAACGCTGCATCAATCGTTTTGATTCTACCGAACCGAAGTACGGGCATGCACAAACGTTGTTTCCTATTGTGCAGGGAAGTGTATTCAAAGATTTGCGGAAACAATCTGCGGAATTTATTGCAGAACAGGGACGCGAAGGAAATGCCATCGGTGGACTTTCCGTAGGCGAACCGGTGGAGGATATGTACGAACTGACCGATCTCGTCACCGGAATTCTTCCGGCCGACAAGCCGCGGTACCTGATGGGCGTAGGAACACCAGAGAATATTCTCGAGTGCATTGCGCTCGGCATTGATATGTTTGATTGTGTAATGCCCACACGCAATGCACGTCACGGATTGCTTTTTACACGGAACGGAATCATCAACATCCGCAATGAACGCTGGAGAAATGATCATTCTGTGCTCGATGAAAACGGAACCGCGTGGGTCGACAGTCAATACAGCAAAGCGTACCTGCGACACCTCGTACACAGCGATGAAATTTTGGGCGCCATGATTGCCTCCGTGCACAATCTTGCTTTTTACTTAAGTCTTGTTAAAGAAGCAAGAACGCGGATAATGGATGGTACATTTGTTGAGTGGAAGAATGCTATTGTTCCCCAGTTACGAAACCGGCTCTGATCAGTGTTCAAATTCATCCCCATACTCGACAGGTACATCCTGAAAAAATTTATCGGGACATTCGTGTTTTCTATCCTGCTGATCATTTGCATTGTTATTGTTTTCGATATCTCCGAAAAGATTGAAGATTTTCTCACGCACGATGTTCCGCTGCATGAAATTGTGTTTGACTACTATCTCAATTTCATTCCGTATTTCATCAACCTGTTTGCTTATCTCTTTACGTTCATCGCGGTGATCTTTTTCACGTCGCGCATGGCTGCACGCACCGAAATTGTGGCCATTCTCAGCGGCGGTGTAAGTTTCTACCGGTTGCTTCGTCCGTATATGATAGGCGCAGCGCTGATCGCCGGTCTTTCGCTTTATCTCGGCAACTACCTGATTCCGCAGGCCAGCAAAACACGCCTGGAATTTGAATCGAGGTATATCGGATCGCATTACGTCAACCAGGATCATAACATCCACCGCCAGATTGCCCCGGGTGCGTTCATTTACATGGAACGTTACGACAGCGAAGAAAATGTGGGCACGCGTTTTACATTGGAAAAATTCGATGGACTGAAAATGACCATGAAGATCAGCGCGCGTGAGATCCGTTGGGACAGTCTGCAATCGCGGTGGAGTATCATCGATTACAGCGGTCGTTTCATCAAAGGTGAAAAGGAACGTTTGTTCAAGGGAACGCGAATTGATACGGTGATCAATCTTTCACCGAAAGATTTCAGCCGGGCGCAGAACGTTATGGAAAGCATGAACTCGAGCGAACTCGCGGAATATATCCGGAATGAAAAAACAAAAGGTTCGGACAGTGTGCATCTCTACGAGATCGAACAGCACCGCCGGCTTGCGTTTCCGTTTGCGACGTTCATCATGACTTTAATTGGCGTGGCTGTATCGAGCCGGAAAGTACGCGGGGGAATTGGCATGCAGCTCGCGATCGGTATCTCCATCGGATTTACGTTCATCGTCTTCATGCAATTATTTACTTCGTATGCTTCTTCCGGTGTAATGCCGGCCTACATCGCTGTGTGGATTCCCAATGCCATTTTTGCGGTGATTGCGATTTTTATGATCCGGAAGGCGCCGAAATAAAGCCGGGCTGGACCTTTGTCACACCTCGGCGAGTTTGTCCAGAGCGAAGCCGAAGGGCTCGGTCTGACAAGTATCTTCGATCAAAGATTCGTGAAACGAGACGCACGAAACGTGCGATAAACGAAATGTCGATTTGAAAACGCTTGTCAGACCGAGCGGAGCCGAGGAATACAAGAAGAATCTTACAGTTTCCCCTTCCACGATTTCATATTCGAAAATATCGCCAACTCTTCCGGCTCTTTTTCAAAAATTCCATACACCGCCGAACCACTTCCGCTCATGGAGGCATACAACGCCCCGGCTTCGTACAGTTTTTTCTTCACCGTTTCAATAGCGGGATGAATCGCAAAAACACTTGATTCAAAATCGTTCTGCAAAAGATTTTTCCACTCAGAAACGGGATTATTCTCCACAATTTCTTTGACGTTCATGGCGGGTTTCAACGGAACAACGCGTGAAAATGCTTCTGCGGTTGAAACATGAATTCCCGGATGCACGATGTACACAAAATGATCTTTCAGCAAAACACGCACGGGCTCAAATTCATCCCCACGCGCTGTTGCATAAACCGGTTTTCCTTCAATGAAAAACGGACAATCTGCACCGAGCTGTTTCACAAGTTCCTGCATATCCGAAGTGCTTATGCCGAGCGCAAACATTTCATTAATCATCTTCACACAGGCAGCTGCATCGGATGAACCTCCGCCCAACCCGGCGCCCATCGGAATTTGTTTGTGCAAAAACAATTTCACCGCACGCACCGGGTAATTTTTCTTCAGCAATGCATACGCTTTCACGCAGAGATGATCCGCATGTTTTCCGGCAACCGGCAGGCCTGAAGCATGCACCTCGATTCCGGATGTGTAATCTTCTCCCGGAAGAATTTCCATGACATCGCACCATTGCACCGGGTAAAAAACGGTCTCGAGATTGTGATAGCCGTCGCTGCGTTTTTCAGTAACGTTCAATCCGAGATTTATTTTCGCGTGTGGAAAAGTGATCATTGACACGAATGTAAATAATAAATTCACCATCGGCCGAAAAGCCTGTTTACCCTCACTGCTTTTTTGCACCTTCGGTGTCCTGCCACAGATGCGCAGATTTCGCAGATTAAAAAATAATAATTTGTGACTAATTCTAAAAATCTGCGCAATCTGCGCATCTGTGGCAAGGCGCCAAAGGCGCAACTATCGGTAGCGCCAAATTGCCATGGAAACAACCGAACTTCATTGGCAGATAATTTGTTAACTTTGCTGCCCTGAGTTACAGTGCGATGGCCCTGCGCGCATTAGCAAATTAACTAATCAGCAAATTAGCACATTATGAATTACCTGGATTTTGAAAAACCAATCGCCGAGCTTATTGAGTTACGCGATAAGATGAAGCATACTGCGGAGAAGAACGGTGTGGATGTTACTTCATCGCTGGCAGAAATTGAGGAGAAAATTGCGACCAAGCAAAAAGAGATTTACGGCAACCTCACCCCGTGGCAGCGCGTGCAGGTTTCACGTCACCCGGACCGGCCGTACTCGAACGATTACATCAAATATTTCACCAACGGCGAGTACATGGAATTGCATGGCGACCGCACCGTAAAAGATGATAAAGCGATGATTGGCGGATTTGGTTTGGTTGACGGACAAACCGTTATGTTTATCGGTCAGCAGAAAGGCCGCAACACCAAGCAACGCCAGTTTCACAATTTCGGCATGCCGAATCCGGAAGGATACCGCAAAGCTTTACGCCTGATGAAACTTGCTGAGAAATTCAACAAGCCAATTGTTACGCTGATCGATACTCCCGGAGCTTATCCCGGACTCGAAGCGGAAGAACGCGGACAGGGAGAAGCGATTGCACGCAACCTGCTCGAAATGTCGCGATTGAAAGTTCCGGTGATCTGCATTATCATTGGAGAAGGTGCATCCGGCGGTGCACTCGGAATCGGAATTGGTGACCGCGTTTTGATGCTGCAGAATTCCTGGTACTCCGTAATTTCTCCTGAAAACTGTTCAACTATTCTCTGGAGAACATGGGATTTTAAAGAACGTGCAGCAGAGGCACTGAAACTTACTGCAGATGATATGGTGGGACAAGGCCTTGTCGACGGATTCATTCCTGAACCGATCGGCGGAGCGCATACCAACTGGGATGAAACTTTTGCCACAACAAAAGAGGTGATCCTGAAACACATCAAAGAACTTTCAGCATTGACTCCAACGGACCGTGTTGCGCAGCGGATTGATAAGTTCTGTAAGATGGGTGTGGTGATCGAGTAGCTTATTTTTTCACCGCGGAGACGCTGAGGCGCTGAGGGTTTGCAAAGAATCACTGCGCGATTGTGTTGGTCAATAGACGCAAAGCCGCAAAGGAAACGCAAAGTTTATTGGATCAGGAAGCAAAGAGCGCAGAGGATCGCTGCGCGATCTGATCAGCACCAATTCGCGAAGCGAATAAAATCCGTGTGAATCTTTGTTTTTAGTCCGCCGCGGATCCGTGTACTATCGAGCGGCACAAATCGCAGCGCGATTCCGCCACGGCGAAGGTTCGCTACGCTCAATAAAAATTTACCACAGAGTCCACAGGGGTATTTCACAGAGGTTCACAGGGCAGCACATCGGGAAGCGCTCAGTGAACCTCTGTGAAAATCACTCAGTATACTCTGTGGTAAAAAACAAACAACAAAATTCGCGAAGCGATTCCCTTTTTTACCACGGAGACACAGCGGCACAGTGTTTGTTCCTCAATCTTTATTGGCGGCACAGCGAATATTCCAAATCGCTACGCGATTCTTCTTTTAAGGAAAATCATGTGTTCAATGTAATATCACGAAGTGATATTTTCTATTCGCTGTGTCGCGCAAGCAGTGTATGAATAGTGGGCGCTGTGTCGCCGTGGTAACTTTTTACCGGTTATACCACAACTCAATATCCGCCGCCGTATCCGCCAGCACCGTTTGTTCCAGCACACCCGTCTGCGGATAATCGTACTGCTTAATCGAAGTTCCTTCGCAGGTGATCACCGTTCCTCCCGCTTCATCATAACGGATGTGTTGCGCCGTCGCAGACAACCACGGCAATAATCCAACCGGTGAATATGTGAATTTGTAAACGGTTCCGTTGTCCATCGCAATGAGCAGCGTAGACGCATCAATTTGCGTAGCTGATAAAACTTTTCCTGCGGGAAGTGCAACCGGTTCCCAGAATCCGTTCTGATCGTAATCGTAGATGAGCAACTTGCCTTGATTGTTCTCATTGCCCACAGCGTAGATAGTTGTTGCATCGCGTGGCAATAGCGCAACAGGATTGAGGTTTATCACCGTTTGCTGGATCGCTCCTCCTCCATCGCTCACGTACACGCCCATGAACCGCGTGGTTTCGGAAAAGTCGGCCATGTCTGCGAATAATTTATCTCCGGAAACAACGAAGTGCCGGAAATGATACGCGTTGTTTGCTGTATAAATTACCGATGACGATCCATTCCAGGTATATGTTTTCAGCAAACCATTTGCGCGGAAATTAACGAGCCAGTCTCTGCCATGCGAAATAACGTTTCCCC
>DATHKF010000180.1:0-7628 GCA_035489505.1 Bacteroidia bacterium
ATGTCTGCGGAACGATTCGCGCGAAAGAAGTGCGCGTGAATACGACCGGTTGTGATTTTGTATTTGAACCGAATTACAAACTCATGTCCATTGACTCACTCGGCACGTTTGTACAAAAGGAAAAACACCTGCCAGGGATTCCAACAGCAAAAGAAATGGAAGGCGATCAGGGTGTGGCGTTAGGCGAATTAAATACACTGTATTTACAGAAGATAGAAGAGTTAACTTTATATGTGATTGAGTTGAATGAGCGGATAAAGGTGCTGGAAGCGGCGAAAGAGAAATAAAAGCAGTACTGAATGGTTAACTCATCTTCAAAATTAATCATGAGAACGCTAAGCTCTTATTTGATCATATTACTGTTGATTTGTTCCGCGAATTCGTGCAGAAAGGATTATCCGGAAGATACTCCTGATTGGTTAAAATCCAGGATAAAAGAGTGGAAGAAGGAATCGCGCGGAGCAGGATGTGTTGGTGATGTTTGCCGTGAAATACAGGAGTATTCTGATGGAATACAAACGATATATTGGATTAAGTCAACAGGAACTCCGACTGCTTACAAAGTTTATGATTTTGAAGGCAACGAGCAGTGTTATTTCGAAACAACCCAACCTGCAACATGTGGATCGATTTCCAATTTTCAGAATTATCAATTTACACGAATGATATGGATAGAGGATTGATTACAGACATTGTTTGAAAAACAATAAATCATGAAACAGGCAATACTGTTATGGAATGGTCTTGGTTACACTTTCAAACATCATCAGGCATGAAACGAATTTTGCTGGCGGTTGTGATGGTATTGATTTTTGTGCAAATAGGTGCGCAGGAACAAAAAGTGGATTCTATCCGTTATGGCAAGAACACGATTTTTTTCGAATTGCTGGGCAGGGGAATTTTATACTCAGTGAATTATGATCGGGTTATGAGTAACTATCCGAAACACAATTGGGCTTCAAGAATTGGAATCGGCTATGAGCAAACCATGATGTGGCGTCGGTTTTATGTACCACTATCTGTTCAGTATATTTTTGGAACGAGACATTGCCTTGAGATTGGAGCGGGGGTTACTTTAGCATTCGAGGATGATTTGTATACAAACGAATCTTCTTACGCTTTGGATGAAACATTAATGTTTGGTATTGGGTATCGCTTTCGATCGGCAAAAACAGGTTTTTTCTTTAAAGCCGAATTTTTGGAATATCTACCCCGGTATGATCATGGTATTCCATTTTGGGGTGGTTTGGGAATTGGTTATACTTTTAGACAACAAACCGCATGAAGAATATTTTCTTGTCCCTACTCGTATTACTGTTTTTTCTGCCGTTGAAAGCGCAGGAAGGTAAAACCGATTCTACAAAAATAGCGAGATCAACTGTTTATGTGGAGTTGTTAGGAAGCTGTGGATTCTATTCATTGAATTCTGATCTTTTGCTCACGCACAGACTAAAGAAAAATAAAATCAGTATTTCAGCCGGTGTTTCATATAATTTACCGACGGTTGATTACGGACACAAATATTATTTTACCTCAGCGATTCATTATTTACGAGGTGAGCGCCATCACCTGGACATTTGGTTGGGACCAACTTTCAGGATGGAGTCAAAAGAATCATATAACGCAGAAAACGATAAACTCATGTGCTTTGCAGTCGTTGGTGTTGCGTATCGTTTGCAGAAACCGCAGGGTGGTTTTTTTCTAAGTATTGGCTTGTTAAAATACTTTCCTTATACAGAAGATGATGTTCCAGTATGGGGTGGCCTTGGTTTTGGTTATACATTTAAGCAACAAACCGCATGAAGAATATTTTATTGTCTTTGGCCATGCTACTAACATTTGTGCAATTGAGAGCGCAGGAGGGAACAATCGATTCTACGAAAATTGCCAGGTCAACTGTTTATGTTGAGTTATTGGGAAGTGGTGCTTTATACTCGTTGAACTATGATAGATTATTTCTTAAAAAGGATGCATTTGGTCTGTCCGCGCGAGTAGGTCTAAGTTATATGACTCAGGTACATTCATTTTATATTCCTGTAGCTATCAATGGACTTTGGGGTAAAAGAAATCACCATTTGGAATTATCAGCGGGAGTGACGTTTATTTTGATTCAAGACGAAAATAATATTTTAAAAACGACGGGCACTGAAATTGCCTATGTGCCTGCTATTGGTTACAGGTTTCAAAAAAATGATGGAGGTTTTTTCTTTCGACTGGTTGTTCTGAAATTTTTTCCGGTTGAGGAAAGTGTGGTGATTTGGGGCGGGTTGGGTCTGGGCTATACATTCAAACATCATCAGGCATGAAACGAATTTTCGTAGTGGTTGTAATGACATTGATTTTTGTACAAATAAATGCTCAGGAACAAAAAACCGATTCTATGGCAAGGGCTAAGAATACGGTATTTGTCGAACTACTCGGACGCGGAGTTTTATATTCGGTGAATTACGAACGATGGTTATTTTCATATCGATCACTTGATTTTTCGGGTCAAGTAGGATTAAGTGTTATGAAGAATCAGGATTTAATTACTTTTCCTCTGGCGTTGAATGTAATGAAGGGCAAAGTACATCATCCGATGATCAGTATCGGTTATACGCAGGTGTTATGGCAGCAACCCACTAACTTTTTTAAAAACGATTACCCCGAATCAATATTTATCGTGGGAGCAGGTTATAAGTATCAGCGACCAGAAGGAGGATTTTATTTCACGTTGCAGGTAATGAAATTTTTTCCTGTTGATGAGAATATTCTTATTTGGGGTGGTTTGGGAATTGGTTATACTTTTAAACAACAAACCGCATGAAGAATATTTTCTTGTCATTTTTGATGATGTTGGCTCTTGTGCAATTGGGTGCCCAGGAAAAGACAGCCGATTCTCTTCGGCAGTTTAAGAATACAATTTTCGTCGAAATACTGGGTAGAGCAGGAGTTTACTCATTGAATTATGAGCGTATAATCTGTCAAAAGAACAAATATGCCATAGTAGGAAAGATTGGGGTATCTTATTTTCCTCATAGTCCTCAACCTTCGCGAATATGGGCCGTTCCCTTTTCTGCTGGATTTTCATATGGTTCTGTTCATTGTTTGGAGTTATGCGCTGGAGTCACATGGTTCGAAGATTTTGTAGAGCCCCCGAACAATCCTTCTTACAGAAGAAGCGACATTATTATTCCGATAGGATTGGCATACAGATTTTTGCCTCGCTTATCGCGTTTATGGTTTAGGGGCGAAATATTTTTCTTTACTGCAACACGTGAAAAAAGAACCGGAATTTCAGGTGGAGTCGCTGGGGGATTTTCATTTTAAAAAGCAAACAGCCATGTTCAGGTTTAAGTTCAGAATTTTCACCCTCTCCTGTTTTCTCTTAGAGATCGGATTGCAGGCGCAAAACAATGCGGACTACCCGGTAAAGGAACAGTATGACTTTACTCTTTACAATTTGGAATCGGGACCTCATTATAGTGCCTGTGATGTTCCAATAAACGCCGCATCCATTAGTAATGACTATGGAGATTATTGGTCATATATAATGGAATCTGAATTGAGAATGTATGAGACCACTATGGATAAGGCCTATTTGATCAAATTCGTATTGGACGCAATTTGCATTCATGAGCACAGGCGAGATGAAGCTTGGATAAATCTGGGTGAAAATCCAACTTGGGCCTGCGAAGAAGAATGTGATCAGGGGCCAAGTCCTTACCACGATGGATCAATCATCTGGCCTATGAGTCATTTTGTACACTTGGTAAGAACACAGCAGCCGTGGTTATTATCTGAACCATTGCCTCAATTGGGCAACACTAAAATAAGCTTCAATAATTTTGGAGCTGTTTTTTTGACGTATGGCGATTTTTCAGAATGGCTAAGAGTGAGGACCGAGCAAACTTTAGATTATTATTTATATACAGGTGGATACTGGATTGATTCATACGATTGTATTTCAGCGAAGCCAAATGATGGCCAGCCAATGCAAATAAATCAGCAAGCGGGCTTCGGATGTGCTTTGTTTTATTTAGGGGTTGCCGATCCCAATACAGATTATATTGCTAAAGCTCTGAACATCGCATCACGATATTCTGGTACTACGGAGGACGAAAGCAATTGCGATTACGTTAGCATTTTCGACGTGTGGGTAAACTATGGACGTGAAACAAGGAGCGTAATGGAACTTGACCCTAACGATAGTTACATCTGGCAAAGTAGTGGATGGCAGCCACATACGTGTGCTGGTCAGCACAGTTGGCATGATCTGGTTCCTGACGATTATGAAGATTTGTCACACGGATATCAAACCTTACGATATCCTGTCGCGGTGTACCGAGCATTTCCAAACACATGGTTTGAAGAGCAGGATATGATCCGTTATCGCAACACTTTTTCTTACAACATTTTTGGAGGTTATGATAATGGGTGCCCAATAATTCATCCTGCTGTTGATGGTGATGATTATGTGAACTATGAACCAAGTGGAGGATATGATGGAGTTAATAATCCTCGAATGGTTGAAGCTTCCATGCAATGGATGTACTTTGCATTGTTTGATGATGAGAGTGCCGGAACAAACGTTTATGACATTGTTATGCAAAGCTACGCGTGTGAAATAATGAATGAAGTGTTCTACATTTCTCATAGTAATGGTCTCAACGGCCTTGCCGAAGTTACCTCCGCCCAATGGGCCAACGAATGCGTCAACGTCACCTTCTACAACCGCGACCTCACCTACAACCAGGATTTCGCCATCAAAAACCGGCTCAGTATTTTGCCTGAAGCATCCACGCCGTATCACCAGCCGGGTTCTCCTTCATTTGCTGATCCGGTGATCACCGCAAACGAATTTATTATTGAGCCAAATGTAACTTCCTACATGTCGGCAGGCGAAGAAATTATTCTCGGTCCGGGTTTCATTGCCAAAGAGGGTTCCAATTTTGTGGCCTACATTAATCCTTCAGCATGCACGGATGGACAACGTTTGGGACAGCCTCAGCCACCGGGGCAAATATTTTATGTGCGCGAAGAAGTCAAACGGGATTCGGCCCAGCCAACGAAATTCTCTCCGCAATTGACCGTTGTTCCCAATCCATCCAACGGTGAAACTACTTTGCAGTTTTCACTGGCGGCACAAGGACATGTAACGCTGGTTGTAACCGATCTGTTTGGCCGCGTGGTGTTCAACGACGTGAACGAAATTCAATCGGAGCCGGGAAATTATTCTGTACCGGTGAATGTTTCGGAATATGCAACAGGTATGTACGCGTGTAATTTGTACGTGGACGGAATGTTGGTGGACGTAAAGAGAATGGTTGTGAAGTAGTGCCAGTCTCTTTTTTAAACCATACGAACTCTTTGTGCCGGAGCTTGTCCTGGGGAATCGAAGGATGGTTCAAGCCTCTTCGGAAATTATTTTTTTCTGCGAAGACTTTGGAAGCAGGCCAAACGCCAGGCGGACTTTATCTGTTTCTGTGTAATAAAGTATCGCCCCGAGTCCAACCAGCAAAAGTACATACCAGGCAACGGTTGCTCCCCATGAGCCTACAAACCATTGGGGATAACTATTCGATATGCTGAAGACAATGACCAATTCCATGAACAGGATAACGATGAATATGAACCAGATCAGGAACCTGAAAACGCGGAATGCCGTCTTACTTTGTTTCCACAGCAAAGCAGACAGGATAATCCACACCAAAGAAAGCAAGGGAAGCTTGCTGCGCTCATTCGCCAAATAGGGGATGAGTCCCTGCAGCGAGAGCGCAAAAGCAATGAGTGCAACTTTTTTTTCAGGTTTCATTTTCACGATTCTCTCACCATCAGGCTGTCGGTAAATTGCCGGAGCATTTCTTTTTTCGTTCCGTCAACCTGCATGCTGATCAGCGAAGCAATTCCCAGCTCGTAATGCGCCCACATTTCTTTTTCCGCCAGTTCGCGGATACCGATCTGGTCGTAAATGGCTGTAACCGCCTTTACTTTTTCGAGCGTATCGGTTTGACCAACCTGCATCCAGTTCTGCAGCGCTTCTTTGGAATAAGCATCTGCTTTTTCGAGTGCAGAGATCAGCAGGAATGTTTTCTTGTTTGAAACAATGTCGCCGCCAACCTGCTTACCGAATTTTTCCGGATCGCCGTACACGTCGAGGATATCATCCTGCAACTGGAATGCAATGCCCACGTGCTTTCCGAATTCGTACAGCTTGTGCGCTTCGGTCGCATACGCGCCTCCGCACAACGCACCAATTTCTAACGCGCCCGCAAGAAGCACTGCGGTCTTCAGTTCAATCATGCGGATGTATTCCGGGATGGACACTTTTCCGCGCGTTTCAAAATCCATATCCATCTGCTGGCCTTCGCAAACTTCCAGCGCGGTGCGTGTAAAAATATCAAGCACGTGCGGCAGTATATGCGGCGGTGAAAGCGCTACCTGGCGAAATGCTTCGGTGTACATCGCATCACCGCTGAGAATGGCAATGTTGCTGTTCCATTTGGCGTACACGGTGTCTTTCCCGCGACGCAATGGCGCGTTGTCCATGATATCGTCGTGGAGCAACGTGAAATTGTGAAACAACTCGATACCAATTGCGGCGTGAATCGCAGGACGAACATCATCCGTAAACAATCCTGCTCCCATCAGGGAAAGCAGCGGACGCATGCGTTTTCCACCCAGCGTCATCGTATAACGCATGGGTTCGTACAACCGTTTGGGTTCCGCAGGCAAACTCTCCGTGAACCGGTTGAGTTCTGTTTCAATAAGCTGCTGGTAGAGCGGAATGTTCACGTTCAGAGAATATACTTTGTATCGGAGAGTATCTTACGGAGACCTTCTTCAAGCGTCAATGGCGTTTTGTTCAGGAGCGTCGACATTTTACGCGTATCGGGCATGCGGCGTGTCATGTCACCTTCGGAAAGTGAAGGGCCAAACACGACTTTGGATTTCGACCCGGTTACGGCAATCACAACGTCTGCGAGTTCGCGTATCGTAATTTCTTTGTCGCTGCCGATGTTCACAACGTCGTTTACAAATTCATTTCTGTAAAATGCGTTGAGGCAGGCTTCGGTATTGTCGTCGATGTAACAGAACGTGCGTGTTTGTTTTCCGTCGCCGTTCACGACAATATCCTGGTTGCTCAAAGCCATGGCGAGGAAACGCGAGATCACGAAGTCTTTACTTTGTTTCGGTCCGTACGTGTTGAAGAAACGGAAAATGGTGTACGACAATCCGTATTCTTTCTGGTACGATCGCAGGTATGCTTCGCCGGCATTTTTCACAATGGCGTAAGGCAATCGCGAATTCAATGGAGTGGTCTCTTCGTTTTGCGGAAGCTCAACCGGTTCTCCATATACTTCGGAAGAAGAAGAAAAGAAAACGCGTTTCACTCCGGAGTTTTTTGAAAGCTCCAGCACATTCCGGAAACCGTGCAAATCACTCAGCACCATCACCGGATTATCGAGTGTGCGCTGAACGCCAACTACTGCCGCGTAATGAAAAACAAATTCGAACTGGTGCGAGATCATCACCGTGGAAAGATCAACGTAGTTGTTTACATCGCAACGGATGAAACGAATGTTGTCGTGTTTCGAAGTTGGAATTTTATCTTGTGTTCCCGTGAGAAAATTGTCGACAATCACGAC
>DATHKF010000181.1:0-2647 GCA_035489505.1 Bacteroidia bacterium
TCCCGATTTTCCCTTTGCACGCAACGAGCAGGCGGTTGTTCAGCGAATCGTAACACAACCCTTCGTTGTTATCAGCCGGAATTCCGGTTGTGAATGTTTCTACCTCCGGAGCTGCAGATGCATAATTGCTGATGTGAAACAATTCACCGTCGCTTCTCAAAACATACAACGCTGCACCCACGCGACAAATGCCTTCGTAATCGCCATCTGCCGCGAAACGGATTTCCTGCTTAACGCGGTTGTTCTTCGAATCATAAAGAAACAGGATTCCGTTTTCGTCCTGCACACAAGCGAACGTTGATGAATCGAGAATGGTCAGCCCGGAAATTTCGCGAAGCGTATCGGGAAGAATGAGTTTTTGTTCCGGGGAAGAAAAATCATACCCGTAATTGATTTTCTCTTCTTCTGCTTGGGACGAACATCCGGGTAACGCATACGCCACGCACGTCACCGAAATGATAAACAGTGAAAAGAAAAAGAGGAGTGATTTTTTCATTTCAAAGCTTCAATCGACTTCTTCATTTTCATCGGCAGTTTTTCATGCACCAACCGGTACGATTGCTCAATGTAATACTCCCATTTTTTCTTCGAAAGGCGTTTGATGTCATCCAATCCCACCCATTTGTAGCGGGCCGAATACGGTGCAGGCTTGAAACCGGTTTGTTCACTGAGTTCCGGAAATTCTTCATCACTCACTTTGAAACTCGCGTTGATGGGAACTTCATCCGGTGAAAGAATGAGGAACATTTTTCCACCCACATTGAAACACAAATGATGTCCCCACTTGATGTCCTGGGTTACGCCTTTGTGTTTGGTGCAGAGTTTCTGAAGGTCGTCTATCGTCATTGCAGAATTATTTGGGGAGTGGACCGGTCCAGTTTTCCGGCTGCTGAATTAGTTTACCTGTTTCATCCCATTTCCATTCGTATCGCCTGTTGGTAAATCCGGGTTTGTTTTCACCAACCGGTTCTTCGCGGTAAAGATACAGCACGGCCAGCTGACCATTGTAATGATACTTCCTGGTGAGCCTGCTGACAAGAAAGTTTTTGAAGCCGTTGTAATCGGTATACGATTCGTGTTCCGTTTCTTTTACGGTTCCATCCTGGTAATATTCTGCACTCGTATCACCATGTGCCCACTTTTTCAGGGTGCCGTCATTGTACCAGTACCGCGTTGTGTCACCGATCCGGAATTCAAGCTGACCATTTTCGTAATAACTTTCTTTCCGTTCATAAATGGTAGTAAACTCAATCCCGGTCAGTGAATCGGTCTGCGGTTCTGCGAATGTCCGTTGAAGTTCAAATTCCTTGATCCGTCCGTCGCTGTAATATTCCGTGCGGCTCATCATTCTGTCTTTTCCGTCGTAATAATAATACCGTGCTAAGGTCAGGCGCCCGTATCCATCCCACATTTCGAGACTGTCGTTGCGCTCGTACAATTCCACTTTTCCGAAGTGGTAGTACGAGCGGGTCCAGATCGCGCGGGTACTTAGCGCATTGGGATCGGATGGAAACATTTCTTCTCTTTTGATTGCGCCGGACTGGTATTCATATTTCCAGTAACCCACATGCGAGCCGTACCTGTTCGTGCGGTTTGTAGTATCGCCGGATCGCACAACATACGTGGGTTTAAATGTGATATACGGATCGTTCGAGTAGTAGATACGTCGCCCTTTAAACATGGTAACGCGTGCGGTATCGCTCATGTTTCCGATAACGAGATCAAGGGAAAAACAGCAAAGATGGAATGTATAGGGCATTGAACCTGTATCGCTTTTGTCGCGGACATAAGTCATGATGTACAACGTGTCATTGGAATACCGGACGCCCGGCTTGAATTTTTCGGCACAGTCATCTCTAAATCCGATAGTGAGGTGCAGCTCGTTTGGTTTTACGGTAAAGGCGCTGATCCGGTTGGCGAGTTGCCCCGGACTACTAATCATTTGATCGCAGGCTGCGGTTTTCCATGAGATCAGCTTGGCATCGTTTTGTGCCGCGCAAAAAAAGCACGGAAGCATTGCGACCAGAATGGCAATCGTTCGGATCATTTTTCTGTTTATAATCCAATACCGGGTGAAATGGGGCATGCACCCGTTTGCTTTATTTGGGAAAATTCCCTTAGCGAAGATAAAGATAGTTCAATCCCGTGTCTGCAAATTACCGGGCCACAATGACCGCCTGCGCAGCGGTAGTTTCACCACCCGATTGAACCGAGAAAAAATAACTTCCCTGTTCGAGATGACTCAAATCGGTTTCGATGGATGTGCCGCTTATCGCAGGAACAGAATGAACGACCTGTCCGGATTCATTGGTAACGGTGAGCGTACCGGTAACTCCGGAAATGTTCTTGTTCAGTTTCACTGTAACCGCCCCGGGTGTAGGATTTGGAAAAATGCTCAGTATCGCGAGTGAAGACCGGTCTTTCCGTTTGTTGCGGACATAGCGCGCAGTGAGCACGCCGGCAGCGACAACACCAACCACAATTGCGGCGCTTCCCCAGGGAATACCGCTGCTGGTTTCTCCGGAAGGTTCAGCTACGGCAACGCTTTGTGCAGCGAGTCGATTTTCTTTTTCAATCAACCGCGCAATGACTTCATCCGGCAAATCCAGCGATAGCGTGCGTGACGACAGAAAGGAATTGTCTACAT
>DATHKF010000182.1:0-2723 GCA_035489505.1 Bacteroidia bacterium
GTGCGCACCCATAACTAGCCTGTCGCTTTCGCAACTGGCTAGCTATGTTTCGCCGCGACGCGGCTCCATGTGCGGCATCTTACACCGTGCATGTAAAACGGTCGGAGCTCATTTTCATTCCGGCATGACGAGTGGTTTCGCGCCAATGGCGCTCGGGTGGTGCGGACCCATAGCTAGCCAGTCGCTTACGCAACTGGCTAGCGAGGTGTCGCCGCGATGCGGCTCGGCTTTGAAAAGCCCAAGGCTCGTTGTGTATGCGGTTGGCCATGCCTTATCCGGGTGAAATTCGACCACGGAAAATCGCACCGCTGCGGTCGAAGAAAAAATCATATCACGCGGCTATTGTTACCAGTGCAATAATAGAGTTCTCATGGAGTGCAATAATAGAGTTCTCATTGAGCCCCATCGGGGCGAAACCTTGCTAGCCTGTTGCGTAAGCAACAGGCTAGCAAGCACGAAAACACCCGAGCGCCATCGGCGCGAAACTGGTTTTTACCGAAATCGCTTTCGCACCCTTATTAACATTTGACCATAGTTTTGCACATCAAGGGTTTTCGCTGGGCACGCGACTACCTTTGCAGAGTGAAAACGCTAAGCCGGTTCGGAAAAATTGCACGCAACAAATATATCCTTGTACTTGTCGCGCTGGCCGTGTGGCTCCTGTTCTTCGACAAAAACGATCTCTTCTCGCAGTTCGCACGACGTAACGAAGTGAAAAAACTCGAAGGTGACGTGCAGTATTACCGCAATGAAATTGCGCGTAATCAAAAAGAAATGGCCGAACTCCAGAGCAATCCCAAACTTCTCGAAAAATTTGCGCGCGAGCATTATCTCATGAAGCGGGATAATGAGGATATTTTTATTCTTGTGCTGGATAGCGCGGCGACGCCGGAGTTTTCGGAGAACGAATAGATGCAACGTTTGTCAGCCTCGGCTCCGCTCGGTCTGACAAGGTCCTCCGAACAAAATACGAGTTTACGAGTCGTGGAGAACGTCCTTCATACAACACTCTTGTATTGAAACTACTTGTCAGACCGAGCGGAGCCGAGGAATGACAAGCGCAGAAGCGTCTATCTGAATTCCCCGAACACCCCGCGCATCACATCCGCAATCTCACCCAGCGTGGCATACGATTCAACCGCTTTCAGAATATGCGGCATGAGATTTTCATCGCCACGCGCGGCACGTTCGATAGCGGCCAGGTTTGCTTTCACGTCTTCATTGTCGCGTGAAGCTTTCACCACATTGATCTTGTCGATCTGAGTCTGCCGGATGCTGTCGTCGATCGTGAGCAGGTTCTGCATCGGTTTTTCTTCGGAGGTGAATTTATTGACACCCACGATAATTTTTTCTCCCGATTGAATTCCCGATTGGTACGCATACGACGATGCAGCAATTTCATCCTGCATGAATCCGGCCTCGATGGCTGCAACAGATCCACCCATTGCGTCGATGCGCCGGATATATTCCCAGGCTTTTGCTTCTATTTCATCCGTGAGCGCTTCCACCATGTACGAACCGGCGAAAGGATCAACGGAATCTGCAGCACCACTTTCGTAAGCGATCACCTGTTGGGTGCGCAAGGCAATGCGTGCAGCTTCTTCGGTGGGCAATGCCAGCGCTTCATCAAATCCGTTTGTGTGCAGGCTTTGTGTTCCGCCCATCACCGCGGATAAAGCCTGGAGCGTGACACGGATGATGTTGTTCTGCGGCTGCTGAGCCGTAAGTGTTGATCCGCCGGTCTGGGTGTGAAAACGCAACATCATCGAACGCGTATCTTTCGCACCGAGTTCTTTGGTGATTGTTGCCCACATTCTTCGCGCCGCACGAAACTTAGCTACTTCTTCGAAAAAATTATTGTGCGCGTTGAAAAAGAACGACAAACGTCTCGCGAACACGTCGATGTCCAATCCTTTGGCAATAGCGGCCTGCAAATACGCCTTTCCGTTTGCCAATGTGAAAGCGAGTTCCTGCACCGCCGTTGATCCTGCTTCACGGATGTGATACCCGGAGATCGAAATCGTATTCCATTTCGGAACTTCGTGCGAACAGTATTCGAAAATATCTGTGATGATGCGCATGGAAGGCTTCGGCGGATAGATGTACGTCCCGCGTGCAGCGTATTCTTTCAGAATATCGTTCTGGATCGTACCGGAAATTTTTTTGATGTCGGCACCCTGCTTTTTCGCGAGGGCAATGTACATCGACAGTAAAATCGACGCCGTTGAATTGATCGTCATCGATGTCGTTACTTCATCCAGTTTGATTCCATCAAAAAGAATTTCGATATCGCGCAATGAATCAATGGCCACACCTGATTTTCCAACTTCTCCTTCGGAAAATGCGTGATCCGAATCGTAACCGATTTGTGTGGGCAGATCAAACGCCACAGACAATCCGGTTGTTCCGTTCTTCAATAAATAGTGATAGCGTTTGTTCGATTCTTCAGCAGTTGAAAATCCTGCGTACTGGCGCATCGTCCACAATTTCCCGCGGTACATATCGGGCTGCACTCCACGTGTGAACGGAAATTCACCGGGTTGTTCTTCTTCACGTTCTGTTTTCGGGTAAACGCGTTTGATCTCGATTCCGGAATCGGTCAGGAATTTCTTTGCAGCTTCTGTTTCGGATTTTTCTTTCATCGCAATTATTCACACGGTGCGATGGAATGTGCGAATCTGCACATCTGCACATCGGTTAATCTGCACATTAAAATACCTGGC
>DATHKF010000183.1:0-6051 GCA_035489505.1 Bacteroidia bacterium
CGGTTGACGTAAGTGTAAGTATCATGCTTCCCCCTGCAATTTCAGCAGCGGTTGGTGTGTACGTTGCGCCCAGGGCGCTGCTGCTCGGTGTAAATGTTCCGAGGCCACCGGTCCATTGACCGCCGGTTGCCACGGTTACCCCACCGGCCAGTGTTGTGGCGGCGTTGTTTGCGCACTTCGTCTGATCGGGGCCAGCATTTGTTGTTGGCGGTGCCGTGAAGAAAATCGTCACGTTATCACTTACTGAATTACACGTTCCGTTGCCGGTAGAGGTTAAGGTGAGTACAACGCTTCCGGCAGAAATTTCAGCGGCACTTGCTGTGTAAACTGCGTTCAATGCGGTTGCCGAAGGAGAGAATCCTCCACCGCCACCCGTCCATACACCACCCGTTGCACCGCTTACTGTTCCGGCAAGCGTAGTGGCTGGATTGTTACCGCATCGTGTAACGTCAGGTCCTGCATTTACTACCGGTGAAGGTGTAAACGTGATGAGCATATTGTCGGCGACGGGATTGCATATACCGTTACCCGTTGTTGTCAGCGTGAGCAGCACACTTCCGGCAGTGAGTTCTCCGGCTGTTGGTGTGTATACCGGATTCAATACGTTATTCGATGGGGCAAAGGTTCCTGCGCCTCCTGTCCATACACCTCCTGTTGCCACGGTTACTGCTCCGGCCAAGGCGGTGCTTGCGTTGTTCCGGCATTTACTTTGATCAGGGCCTGCGTTTGCTGTTGGCGCAGGTGTGATCGTGAGGATCATCTGGTCTGAGACGGGATTACATGCACCCGTTGAGGTGAGCGTAATCGTGACCGTTCCTACAGCGGCATCACCCGCGCTTGGTGTATAGACCGCATTCAGCGCAGTATTATTCGGCGCGAACGTCCCCGTTCCGGATGTGGACCAGATGCCGGTGGTTGTTCCACCGGCAACACTTCCACCCATCGTGGCCGTAGTGTTTGCGCATCGCGTGAGATTGGGCCCTGCGTTGACGGCAATGGGCGCAACAAATTCCGAATAGTATCCATACCGGCAACCGGAACTCGCCCCTCCATTGACGAGACCCAATGCAAATACATCCATCGAATTGGCCACACGGAAAGTGGAATCGACAGGAACTTGTGTTGTGTTGTATTGAATTCGCGCAGCACTCCACACGCCGGATGTTCCCGGGACGACTACGAAGGATGCAGGTGTGATGGTTGCTGTTCCCGGCCCTACAATTGTAAAGCCGGTGAGTGCCGCCGTTCGGCATAATAATGTCACGTAAAAAGTTTCGGCCGAAGTCCGCACGAAATTTACAGCCTGTGATCCCGCGCAATTCAGCGGAGGCAGTATGGCCATTCCCATTTCACAGCCAAATCCCGTGACGTGAATGGCATAAATGGGTTGAGTGGCATGAATGCTTACTGCGTTGTTTGCGCTGGCGGAGAGATAGTCCATATCCACACGGTAATATTCTCCCGCAAAAAGTGTGATGACCGGAACTGCTGCGCCATCGAGATAAATCTGCGTGTTGTTGCGTGTAGCTGTAATCACTACGCTTTCATCGCCGGTAGCGTTCAGTGAACCTTTGACGGCGATGTAATCTTCACCGAGAATATTTACCGGTACGAGCTGGTCGCCCATGAGATCGTAACATCCGCCGGAAGGATTGTGATCGGAATCGTCTTTGAGTGAAACAGCAACAGGCTTATCGGAAATCACAACGGCACCCGAAGGGTGAGTATTGGGTTGAGACCAGTTGGCGCCGGTCCATCCGCATGAATAAGTTTGTCCGATGTTGAGCGTAACCGAAAACTGTTGCAATGCGGCATGACCATCAACAGGAGTAGGAGAATAAATAGTGACTACTGTGTTGTTCTGCGTGGCAACAATATCGAATGACGCAAACGCCTGGTGTGGTGAAGCGAATGATGCTTCATTGTTAAAAACGCCGTGTTTGTGTAATGGAATATAAAACTCCTGACCCAGGGCATTGGGTCCTTTCAGTACCCAGATGTCGGTGTTATTGGTGTTCGCGATTTCGTAGTGACACGTAATTGGTGTTGTGGAAGTAATGCGAAGACCAGTATTGCAGATTGTATTTGTTGGCCGTGTTTCAAGCTGTGCTTTGCGTGGAGTGAGGTTCACACGCGTCGACCGGTTTGCGGTCACGTTCACCACGATCGGAACAAATGCGCCGTTCGCAGGTTGATCGATCGTTACCGTTGATGCTGCTCCAGCGGAAGAAACGATCAGGTAGATCGGTTCGCCTCCGGGAGTATTGTGCAAGTCTGTTACATCGGGTGGCGCTAACCAGAATTCATTGCCCTGTTGCGCAGAAACAAATTGAGGAGCCGCGAGGAAAGAACAGAGTGTAAAAAATAAGGCAAGCGGCAGCCGGCAGAGGAAGTAGCGTTTTATCATGTGTGATGTGCCTGATTAGTCTGGTGTATACGGCGATGGGTGAATTTGGTTCGGCCAAAACCGTCGATTTGTAAGAATTTTCGGCATTAAGTAGCGCAAATCCGACGAACGGTTTACGTACGATTAACATCCGCATTGGGATTTTCCGGGAAATAATTTGCTGGATATTAACAGCTTATGAACATCCTGACCCGGACGAATAAATTATATGTATATACACATAATTAATTACCTTTGTGCAACAGTTAACTCTAAAATCACATGAAAACTAAATGGACACTTGACGGATTGCACTCCGATGTACAATTCAAAGTAAAGCACCTGGTTATTTCAACCGTAACCGGATCATTCGGAAAATTTTCAGCGGAAGCAGAAACCGACGGCGAGAATTTTGAAACGGGCCGCATTCATTTTTCGGCTGACGTGAACAGCATCAGCACCGGCAGCGAACAGCGTGATGGTCACCTGAAGAGTGCAGACTTTTTTGACGGGGCGAATCACCCGACGGTAGATTTCGTTTCAGAAAAACTCGTGAAGGATGGATCGAATACCTATAAGTTGCACGGTAACCTGACGATGCGCGGCACAACCAAACCAGTTGTACTTAACGTAGAGTTTGGTGGAACCATGAAGGATCCGTACGGAAATTACAAGGCAGGTTTTGAAGTAACCGGAGCCGTGAAGAGAAAAGAATTTGGGTTGAGTTGGGATGCGGTGACCGAAGCTGGTGGAGTAATGCTGAGTGATGAAGTGAAGATTGTGGCGAACATGCAGTTTGCGAAGATGGTGCCGGTAGAGGCGTAGGTTGCTGCATTTCCAAAACGTTATAGCGAGGCACGAAGCGATCTCGTCTCTAAAGACAGAGACTGCTTCGTGCCTCGCAGTGACTAATCAGTCACAACTACTTTCTCGGTAGTCATCATCTCTCCCGACTGCATGCGCACGAAGTACGTGCCTGCGCCGAGATCAACCAATGAAATTTCCTGTGCCGTAGTTCCCGGCTGAATCGTAACCGTGCGTACAATTTCGCCGAGCAGATTCAGCACCTCTACGTTTCGCACTTCACCGGACGATGGAAGCGTGAGCATAAACACACCGTTTCCAGGATTCGGAGAAAGCGTGAACAGGTCGTGCGTTTCTGTTGCGGCAATTCCCGTAAGCGGATTCGCACAGCAATTTCCACCGGCGGAAATATCAATGGCTCCGGTCCAGCATCCGTATTGCGTGGTGTGCTGGCGCAGCGTTCCGCCAAACTTCGTGAGAAAATAATGTGCAGTCTGATCGGCGGTGTTGCACCCACCCTGGTTGGTGGTGGTCGTGCAGGTGTAATTGCAGATCATCTGTCCGTACCCGTTTGGGTTGCTGAATGTAGCTGCCGGCATAAGCAGAATGGAATCCACCGGGTTTGGTACACCGCTGATGGTTGTATACAATGGCGCACCGAGGCTGCAATGATCGTTGTTGCCGTTGTAGCCCACGTACCACAACGCAGTAACGTTCGCTGCATACGTTCCGGTAATCGTAATGCGGCAGAACTCATAACTGAGCACACCAATTTTCAGGTTGGGAATATTCTGATCGACATTGATGGTTAATGGTCCGCCGTCGTAGTTGGAATAGATCACCACGTTGCCATTCTGGTCACAAAGTGTTTGCGAAAAAAGGGAGATGCCCATAAACAGGGCGAACAATGCTGCGTAGATTTTTTTCATGATCGTGGAACTTGGTTTAAGAAGGGTGGACTTCGTTTAAACAAATCTAATGTTTCGGCGAGTGAAAGTCAATAGAAAGTAGGGAGTCTGAAAAAGTAGGGAGTATTTAAGTAGGCAGTAGGCCAGGGTAAACGCAGATGTTGTATACGGGCGACTTGCTTACTGCCTACTTAAATACTGCCTACCCCTTCTCAATGCGCATCGAAGAACGAACGCCACGCATCTTTTTGCAAACTCAAACGCCTAAAACTTTCCATGGCTTCTTCGCGAAGTTGTTCCAGAATTTCATCGCCTTCGAGTTTCAGCAATACCGGAAGTAATTCATTCTCGAGTTCTCCCGGTGCAGGCGGAGAATCCAGCAAACAGATCTGCGCACCTTTGCCAACACCGTTGTGACAAAAAAGTAAAAACGCGAGCCGGTCATCTGCAGGAAATACGCTTACGCAATTTGCGTTCGGATTGAAACCGGCCTGGTTGTGTTTTTCCAGGAGGGCGAATACAGCAAGTTGGTCGGTGAGGATTTGCATGTGTGAAGATAGGAATTGGGACGTCGCTGTACTCCTGTTCGTTGTCTTAAACCACATGCTGCAACCTTTCGCCGCCAGTTCGAGTGCCGATAAACATTTTTTTGTCGCATCTCGATACGTTTTTCGTTCCTCAAAACACTCGATGTGACAAAAAATGTTTGCCGGTGTATCGAGAACAGGCGAAAGGTTGCAGCATGTGGTTCCAACGACCTACGCAATCCGCACTCCCAACACCAGCACATCATCCACCTGCTCATATTCTCCCTGCCACTTTTTCAACGCTTCGTGCAAATATTTTTTCTGTTCCGCCGCAGAAAGCTTTTCGCATTCGAGCAACAAGTGCTTAAACGAACGGTGTTTCAGTTTCGCGCCTTTGGTTCCGCCAAACTGGTCCGGATAACCGTCGGAGAAAAGATAGAGCATGTCGTTTTTCTTCAGCTGGAATTCCTGGAGTATGAACGGACGCAGTTCCTGTCCCGGGTATGCGCCGATGGGTTGATTGTCGCCGCGTAATTCAAACAGCACGCCTTCGCGCACGATCCACGCCGGATGGTTGGCACCGGCAAATAACAACGTGTGCGTTTGCGGATCGAATGAACACACGGAAACATCCATGCCGTCGTTGGCCACATCGTCGTCGTTTTGTTTGAGTGTGAATGAAACGCCTTGCGCAAGATGATCGAGAATTTTTTCCGGCGAATCGAGCTGGTGAATGTTCACCGCCTGGTGAAGATAATTGTATCCCACAATACTCAGGAACGCGCCCGGAACACCATGACCTGTACAATCGGCAACTGCGAAAAGAATTTTGCCGCTGCGCTTTTCGAACCAGTAAAAATCACCACTCACAATGTCTTTGGGTGAGTAGATCACAAACGATTCGGGGAACAGATCCGCAATGGTTTCCGGCGTGGGCAACATGGCACGCTGTATGCGTTTGCTGTATGAAATGCTGTCGGTGATTTTGGTGTACGCGTTTTCAACCAGCTCACTTTTTTCTGCGATGAGTTTGCTCTGACCGGCAATTTGTTTGTTCAGGTTTCGCGTGCGCACGAGGAGAAGCGCGATCAATACGGCCACGAGTACAAGCCCGGCAATAGCGAGTGAGAGAAACAGGTTCTGCCGTTGCAGGCTTTCCTGCTTGCTTTTCTCCACGGCAATGTCAATGTCCTTGCGCGCAATTTCTTTTTCTTTTTCAGCAAGCTCCAGCCGCTTCTCGAGTTCGTTGATCTTGTTCACGCGTTCGATGTTGTACAGCTTCGTGCTCAATGCAGTTTGTTCCTGTTCCGTTTGATAGGCACGGAAAAAATCGCCTTTGGCCACGTAAAGCTGGGTGAGCTGGATGAGCGCTTCGTTGAGTTCGTGGTCGAGATTATTCTTCCGCGCGAGCGAACAACTTTCGAGC
>DATHKF010000184.1:0-7154 GCA_035489505.1 Bacteroidia bacterium
GGTTTCCACCCACATCGTTAATCCAACGGCAACAAAAATCGGGAAGATCCCCCGGCCAAGCACAAGTGTGATCGCAATAACGAGGAGCAATGTAGGAATGGACCACACCACGTTGATCAGCCACATGATGAGGTCATCCACCCATCCGCGGAAGAAACCTGCGAGTGCGCCCATAAAAATGCCAATGATAATGGAAATCACGACTGAGATCAGTCCAACAAAAAGCGATATCCGCGAACCGATCATCAGCCTGCTGAGCAAGTCGCGGCCGAAGTGATCTGTTCCCAGCAGGAAATGTTGTTCACTGATGTTTCCCTTCACCTCTTCCTGCAATTGCGCAAGCGTTTTGTGCACTTTACGTGCATCACCGTATGCATAAAAATCGATCGTTCCGTTCACCGTATCGTTCATGATCTGGAACGCAGGATTGATTGCGTATATCGCATCAGCCACGTTGTATTGCCAGATGCGCCCGATGCCCGGCTCTTCCTGGTATTCTTCCCAGCAGATATCGCTGCCCTTGAACCAGTATTTTTCTATGGCGTGATATTCGTAATCGTTCGGCTGACCGAACAGCATGGTTTCGAAAAAATTCTGATCGGTCGGTGCAATATTTTTCTTCAGCTTAATGATCTGGCATTCGAATCCCGGCCGACGGATACTGATCTCTTCAATGTGCGTGGCTGCATCCGGGCTTGAATCCGGTGTGATGAGATAACCGAGAATGGAAATGAGAATAACAACGGAAATAATGAAAATGCCGAACATCGCGAGGCGATTTCGTTTCAATCGTTGCCAGGCAAACGACGCAAGTGAAAATGGTTTTTCCTGAGTCTCTTTCATTTCACGTTTCCATTTCTCCAGTTTCGTCCTTTCCACACCACATTCCGCTGTAACGACATACCTGCCGCGCACAATGAAATGAAATGATAGATGACCACAGCTGCAGGGAATTTCAGGAGTACCTTTTGTTCCCCAAAAAATGGGACAGCTAAAGATAATAACAAAAGCTCAACCAGTGTTTTTACTGTGAAAACAGCCGTGAACGGATTCAGCGCTGTGCCATAGACGAAGAACGCAATTACTGCGGCGGGCAAGAGCAATTGCACTGCAAGGAACAAAGGACCTGTAAACAGTAATGTACCCCCCGTGTATCCTTTGATCTTCGACAGCCACCGCTGACGCTGCGTGATCGCCTCACTCACCGACGAAGCAGGTTTCGTTGACACCATCGCCCCAGGATCGCAATTCCATGCAACAGTGTGTGCACCGCGCGCCATTGCCTTCTGCAAAAGAAAAATATCATCGCCGGAGAAAAAGATGTCGTCCTGAAATCCTTTGTTGCGCATGAAAAATTCCCAGGTGAATCCCATGTTCGCTCCGTTGCACATGGCTGGTTTGCCCCAATGAAACAATCCCGCCGAAACAACCTGGAGAAAAATCATTTCCGTTTCGAGCACATCGCGCAACCACGAATCAGTTTTTGCATACGTCACCAGGCCGGCAACCAATTCAATTCTTTCGTTGGCAAAATGCTTCCGGAAAGAGGAAATCCAATTTTCTCCCACGATGCAATCGGCATCCGTCATCAGAATGATTTCTGCCCCGGATAAATGAATGCCTGTTGCCAGCGCAGCTTTTTTGCCGACACCTTCGGAATCGATCACGCGGATATTCAGCTTCGATCGCTTCGCATAATTTTCCGCTACGAAAAATGTCTGGTCGGTGGACTCATCGTTTACTACGACCACTTCAAACGGTGCAGCGTCCTGTTGCCTTTCGAGACTTTCAAGCAGCGCTGTAATCGTTTTTTCTTCATTTCTCGCTGCAACAATCACCGCAACGGAACGGGTTGTTCCCGGTCCTGCAGCATTTTCTTTTCGCGAAAGAAATCCAATCAAAGGCAACAACAGCAACAGGCTGTAAAGAATTACAACGGTCCACAGGATTATTTCAAGCGCCGTACTCAATTGCTGTTTCTGAAAAAGGTGATGTTGCGGATAAAAAACATTCCGCAGATTGCAGGAAAACCAACGTTCAGTATCCAGAGCAGTACCGCCGCAAGTGCAGCCGCTTCCGGGTTACCGCACAACCCGCCAATCACGCCCGATGCCACTGTTCCGCGTACAAACAACTCGCCGATCATCACCGAAGGAATGATCGAAACGACCATGTAGTTCACTGCTATTGCCGTGAAGAGTTGCATCACGCCCGCTTCCACGCCACAGATTTTCAGCATGAGCAAAAATTGCGACGCATACACCAGGTAACGCAAGGCTGAAATGCCGAGCACGTACCTGAACATGCGCGCATCAATTTTTTTTATTGCTTCAAAATATTTGGCGAAACGGCCGGTCATCGAACGAAAAAACAGCACACCAAAACCAATGGCTCCAACAACAATAAGTGCCCAGATATACGCCTTGGTGCTGTGCATGTACTGGTCCGGATCGGTAACAAGCAGACCGGCAATTCCTGCAACAACGGTCACAACAACCTGCGCGAGCGAACCCATGAGTGTAAATGAAATTCCATCGTGCAAGGGTGTTGCGCGCAACTGGAAAATCCGTCCGGCAAATTCCCCGATCCGGTTGGGTGTTGCAGAACCAATGGCGAGTCCGGCGAGCACACCGCTCCACGCTTCCTTCCATGAAATAGTTTCTGAAACCGACACGAGTTTTTTCCACTTCGCAGTTTCGAGAAACCAATTCAGCGGCATCATCAATGCAATAAGGGCCATCCAGAACGGATGCTTTCCCGCGAGTGATGTAAATTTTTCTACTGCATGTTCATCACCGAAAAATTTGCGCAGCACAGAAAACAACATCACAGCAGCGAGCAAAACAATTGCTACCTTTAAAATTCTGCTGAGAATAAGATGGTTTGATCTGACCATATTGCCTGTGCAGTAAATGTAGCAAAAGACGAGGGATTGAGTCATGGCGAGGAACGAAGCAATCTCAATCCTCGGAGGAGAGATCGCTTCGCTCCTCGCGATGATAGCTTTATTAATCTGTGTTATCTGTGACAAAAAATAAACGGATACATTAAGTGCAAAAAGAGAAAGTTGTCCTTGGTATTGATCCCGGAACCACCATCATGGGTTACGGAATTATCCTGTGCAAAGGTTCTTCCATGCAACTGGTTGATCTCGGTGTTATCCGTCTCGAAAAACTCGAAAACCACGCGTTAAAACTCAAACGGATTTTTGAAGCAACATCAGAACTTGCAGCCAAACATTTGCCGGATGAGTTTGCGGTTGAAGCTCCCTTCTTCGGGAAGAACGTACAGTCGATGCTCAAGCTCGGCAGGGCGCAAGGTGTTGCCATTGCTGCGGCACTGAACCGCGACGTTCCTGTTTTTGAATACAGTCCGAAGAAAATAAAAATGTCGATCACCGGGAATGGAAATGCGTCGAAAGAACAGGTAGCAAAAATGCTGCAGCAGCTTCTCGCGATTAAAGAGATGCCCAAATACCTCGATGCAACGGATGGTCTTGCGGCTGCGGTCTGTCACTTTTTCCAGGCGAAAAAACCGGTCGGCGCAGGAACCAAAGTGGGAAGCTGGGAAGCGTTTCTCTCCGGGAATCCTGAACGCGAATTGAAAAAGAGAAAGTAGTACTGCGCACTGATTTTACTGCGCACTGCGTACTGACCTACTGCGCACTGTTATACGCCGCACTGATCTTATCCGCCACCATTTTCAATTCATCCGGCCCGGGATTCAATTTTGTCTGACTGAAATTTATCGCATCGTTATGCAACGGGATCAGGTGAATGTGCGCGTGAGGAACTTCGAGGCCAACCACGGCCACACCAATACGTTTGCAGGGAATTTCCTGTTTGATTACCCGCGCAACTTTCTTTGAGAAAAGATGCATTTCAACAAACAACTCATCGTCCACATCAAAAATGTAATCGATCTCTTTCTTCGGAACGATGAGTACGTGCCCGTGCGCCAGCGGAAATACATCCAGGAACGCAAGACAATTTTCTGTCTCCGCAATTTTGTGACACGGAATTTCCCCGGATACGATCTTCGAAAAAATGCTCGCCATTATCGTCCGATATCAAGGATCTCAAAAGTCATGGTTCCGTTGGGTACGACCACATCGGCTACGTCTCCTTTGGCTTTACCAAGGAGTCCGCGGGCGATCGGAGAACTGATCGAGATCTTTCCTGATTTGAGATCGGCCTCGTTTTCAGGAACGAGCGTGTAGGTCATCTTCTGACCGTTTTTGGTGTTCTTGATGGTGACTTTGCAAAGAATAAGCACCTTGGATGTGTCGAGTTGCGTTTCGTCCACGATGCGGGCGTTGCTCAGCGTATCCTCCATCTTGGATATCTTCATTTCGAGCAGCCCCTGGGCTTCTTTAGCGGCGTCGTATTCGGCGTTCTCCGACAAATCGCCCTTATCCCTTGCTTCGGCAATTTGCTTTGAAATGGATGGCCTTTCCTTGGTTTTCAGATAATGGAGGTCTTCTTTCAGCCTCCGGAGGCCTTCTTCCGTAAAATAGACGATCTGAGACATATTTATGGGTTTTGGAGATGTAACTTAAAACAGAAGGAGAATCCCGCATATGCGGGACTCTCCTGTTAATTTCAAATGTACGAAAATTCGGTATCCGATCAGAGATTCAGTCGGGCTCCGAAGCTGTGCACTCCGTTAAAAGGGTTTGTTGCGCGATATGAATAATCAATAGCAAACGTTGAACCTTTTTTGCCGAAAGGCAATTCCACCGAAACACCTGCATTTGCACCTGTAAAACAGGTTGTGCGGGTGTCCATCTTGGTGATTCCTTCTTCGTAACAGTATCCGCCACGGATCATCAGCATCGAGCGCCATGCGTATTCAACACCCACACGGAACTCATCTTTCGAGTACGAATTGGATGTGAATGTACCGGCTACTGTAACACGGTGATTTTTCATAGATGTACTGTCTTTCGCAAAATAGAAGTCGTACGAACCCGAAATGTTAACCAGTGTTGGCATATCGAAATCGGCCGTACGCTGCTCAAGGGTCATGGCATAATTTCCACTCGGAGATGTTCCGCGGAAAGAAAGACCGTCGCCGGAGAAACGCATACGCGGTCCAACGTTACGCAACGAGATTCCAAAGTGAACCTGGTCGTACTTGCCGGTTACGTACTGGATACCTGCATCCAGGCAGACACCGCGCGCGGCAACGTCTGCAATGGATTCAGAGATGGCTTTGATAACGATACCACCGTAGATGTTTTCGGAAAATCCTTTCGCATACGATAAACCAATGTTTGTATACGTTGGGTGAAAGGTTCCTACACCACCTTCAGGAAGATCTACTGTTGTGATCTGGATGTCGCCAAAGTCCATGGACATAACGCCCAGTCCGATAGCGCCGGTTTCACCAACACGCTGGGTAAACCCAAACGCGTTAATTCCAATCCCGGTTCCACCCAGCCAGTTGGTGTGGCAGAACATCAATTCAGTACGCTTGGTAAACGCTGTACCTGCAACGTTCATGTACATGGCTTCGAGTCCGCGTGCGCCTGCTGCATTCGCCCCTGCCCATCCTGTGCTGCGTGCCCATGGATTAATCAGGAGTTCGGTTGCGCCGGCCTGACCAACACGGTCGCCGTTACCTGCCAACGTTACCTCAGCAGTACCGAGGATGATTCCCGCTGTGATAAGTGTTGTAAGAACTTTATATGTTGTTTTCATAGTCTCGTGCTTTCTGTGCTTTAACAATTGGAAATTCATGGATCCTGTTGTGATTAATACGAATCGAGGTCAATCGGACGCATCACACCAAACCATTTCAGGATTTTTTCACCCACATCCGGTACGTTGACGTGAATGATGTACAATCCGCTCGCAACCGGAATGCCTGCCTGGTTTTTCAAATCCCAATCAAGGAATGTCTGAGGTGAATCCTTTGTGAATCTTCTAACCAGCAATCCGTTCACCGTGTAGATTTTGATCTCACACTTGTCAGGAAGGTTGGTAAACTTCACGCGGTTGTCGAACTGGTTGGTTTCATAACCCGAGTACGCGTAGTACGGGTTTGGAACCACATTGATCAGGTCGAGCGCACTCAAAGCCGATGCATTGTCATCCGTAGTAACCTTAAGGTCCGCTGTGTTGAACGAATACATCGGGTTGTTCATGTTCTGTGGAGCTGCAGCACTATCCTGCGCTGTCAATACGTTCGTATTCGTAATGCCAGTGAAGAAACGCTTGTATGGCTTAGCCACGCGCAGGCGGACTTTCAGATCTGAAGGCATCACATTCTGATCCTGGTAATTATTCCCCCAGTTCCATGATGCAAATTCACCGTCCAGCATTGGAATGCTGAGCCACGCAGCGTCTGAATACACCGCGCGCAATTCAGTATTACCGGTAGAATCAGATACAAGGATCTTGTGGATCGCCTGGCCGCAGTCATAAGCAGGAACGTCCTGCAGTTCACCAACCAGTGTACCTGAAGTGAAGCGAGAGTTGCCATTGTGACCAAACACGTAGATGTAGTGCATACCACCCCAGATGAGATCGTAACCGAAAGGAAGTTCTGATCGTGCATGTGAATTCGGGTTGAACAGCATATCGCGGCCATTGTCGGCGCTCAATGCTGAGTTCTCTCCAAATGCCATGTTCAGACGCTCTCCGGTTTCAAGGTTAATTGCATAACCCGGGAACCAGCTCATACCACGTGATCCAATGAAGTCAGCATCATTCGGGTCATTAGTCACAACTCCATCACCTCTGCGACCGTATTTGTCGACAGAGAATGCTGCACGCAGGTGAAACGCTTCACGCGCACCCTGGTTCAGTGAAATATTCGGACCTACTTCGATTACCGGAACGCGTGTCCATTTCGTACGATCGTTTGTGTAAACGATATCCACGTTAGGAACAAATTCAATCTTGTTAGCTACCGTAGCAGATACCGGATTTGGTGCCCATGCCGGACCGGCAGGATAACAAATTGTAGCCTGTGTAGGTGTTGGGTTATACGAACCGAGACGGTAAGGTCCCCAGATTCCGTTCACCATTTTCTCGAAATTAGCTTCCGGATCAACGAAGTTAACACCATTCGCGCGGTCGTTGAATTCAAGAACGCAAACACCTGTTCCGGTGGTGGTACCCGAACGGATCCAGTTGTCTTCACCGTTG
>DATHKF010000185.1:0-3544 GCA_035489505.1 Bacteroidia bacterium
CGCATTGCGATTCCCTCTAATCCCTCTGCGCCTCCGCGCCTCTGCGGTAAATTTTCAGCAACGAAATCGCGAAGCAATTCAAATCCGTAAAAATCCGTTTCGTCCGTGTACCATTCAGAAAATACTCTCTGGTTAATCTAATGCCCCCGATCCTGTTCAATCCGCTTCGCAATACTGTCCGCCTTCCTCATACTATCCGCACGCTGTTGTTTCATTTCCGCTTCGTGCTCGTCGCCATATTCTGAAACGAGCCAGGACACGACCAGCACTAACAACAGTCCAAAGAAAACTTTGCGGTAACGGTAGATCGGTGTACCGTAGAGCGGGTTGATCGTGCGTTTGTAATTGTGCATGACTTTCCCGAAATCGCGGTGCTCTGCAATTTTTTCCTCTTTAGGCGGACGTGGGTCGATATTGAATTTATAGCCGCTCATTGTTTCATGTAGAAGTTTTGTCCAATAGTTTTTTGAGTTTATCCAGTATGCGGTAGGTTCTCACTTTCGAATTGTTTTCGGTCATTCCGAGAATCTCAGCGATTTCAGCGAACGGACGTTTTTCGAAAAACCGAAGTTCGATGAGATACATTTCTTCTGGTGTAAGTGTGCTCAGTAATTTCATCACCAGCTGGTTGGTTTCTTCCGAATCTTTTTCACCGGCCTCTGCGATCATGTCTTTCAGGTTTGACTGGTCGAGACTGATCACACGCTGGCGCGATGTTTTCCGGTAGTGCATATTCACTTCATTCAACGCAATGCGGAACAACCAGGAAGAAAACGGCAATCCTTTAAACTCAAATTTCGGCAGCGCCATCATGGCTTTAAGAAATGCATCTGAAACAATATCGCCTGCAATGTCTTCGTCGCCGGTCCTGCGAAAAACAAACACGAAAATCTGGCGGTAATATTTTTCATAGAGTATTCCGAACCGTCCAGGGTCTTTCCTCGCCTCATCGATGATCTGGCTTTCATTGAAAATCTGCTCCTTCGTCTGGTGGTAGCTGTTCATTGCTGGTACCCTAATGCGGGAATTGAGGGAAAGATACAGTGTTCGGGTGAAAAAGACAGGAGGCAGGAAAGGAGGAGGCAGGAAAGCAGGATGTCAGGAGGCAGGGCGGACAACCAATGGTTTTTTTCTACGTCTATAGTACGTACCTGCTTCCTGTATCCCTGCCATCCTGCTTTCCTGTTCCCTGCCATCCTGCTTCCTGAACTCCTGTACACCTGACCTCCTCCTTCGTATCCTTTCCAACTTAGCGCGTTACACTACCAAATTACCCACCATGAAAGCCCTCGTGTTCTCCCTGATGTTCTGTACCGGAGTACTCACATGCACTGCCCGCGAAACAAGCCTGGCCGAAGCAGAAAAAAATCCGGCAATTGTTACGTCACTCGTTCTTAACGGAGCAAATAATGAAGCGGCCCGTTTGCTGAAACTGGCACCGCGCATGACCGCATTGACGGAAGTAATAATCGACAAAGTCAATGACGGCGCAACCGCTACGGAACTGGTTGCTTCCACAGCGGCCTGCAATACAGTGACCAGTGTCCAATTCCGGAACTGCACGTTCGAACGCCTGCCCGCCAACCTGAAAATGCTGGGCAACGTGCGCTCGTTTACATCGGATAATACCCGCGTGAACGACGAAGAACATTTTTACCACGCCATCGGCGATATGCCCAACGTGGAAAACGTACGCGTCATCGGTTCTGATTTTCGTTCACTGCCGAAATCATTCACGAGAATGCGCGTGATGAAAAATGTTTCACTCGTCAACCAGGACCTTCAGCTGGCCCGCGGGTTTGATCTCAATACCAAACGGCCCGAAGAACTTGCCGTAAGCGATACTGTTCAGTTCGGGTTTGGTGCCGATGCATTGAACCTGGATTATACCTGCTTCAATGCAGAAGCATGTTTCGCGCATCTCCAGATGTTCCGCGATGTGTTGCAGGGCGCTTACCGCGCATCGAACACGTTCTACACACCGTTGCAGCAGAAAATATTCCGCAAACATCACCCGTTGGTGAAACCACCCGTTGCCGGAATGGATGTGTACCCGGATGTTTATTCGTACAGCGCCATGACCGGAACTTCGTTTGAGTACGGATCAGGAACAAAAATTTCAATTCCTGAAATGGCATTTGAAGATGCGAACGGAAGCCCGGTTACCGGAAACGTAAACATCACGTACCGCGAGTTTCGTGACCCGATTGATATTGTGCTCAGCGGAATTCCGATGAAGTACGACAGCGCAGGAACTTCAGGTGATTTTGAATCAGCCGGAATGTTTGAGATCAATGCGTCGCAAAACGGTACGGAAGTTTACCTGAAAGACGGTAAGAAAATAGGTGTGGACTTTGCGGTAGTCGATACAGCTACCGGTTATAATTTTTATCGTCTCGATGAGAAAAACGGATGGCAGTATCTCGAGAGCACCGGCGCGGTAGAACAGGAAATGGTTCCGGTGCAGGATAGTGTGCAAGCGGGATTATCGAAAGCCACGAGCTACTATCTTGAAAAAATGCGGTCAACAGTGGTGACACCTATTACTGAAGATACCACGTCGTTTGACCGCCGTTATGCGGACTCTACGTATCTCGGTATCTGGAAGTATGAAAAGGCCGAAGACAAAATGTTCTGGAAAGCAAAACGCAAAGCAAGTTCTCATCTTTACCTGCGCAAATGTGCTTCCGGAAAAGATTACACACTGGTTCGTGTGATGTCCGTACAGTATTATTCAGGCAATCCTGAATTGAATGCATACTCCGGTTATTACTGGAAGATCGACGGCAAGTTTAACTCGCAGAGCCTGGGCATGGAGTACGGAAAGAAAACCGGGATCAACGATTGCCGGATCATCAATGAAGGCGGAGAATATTTTATTGAGTTGAAATATTACTGGGGATTCAAACGTGTAAAAGCGGAACCGGTGGGTATGGACGATCACCGCAAACCGAAGACGTTATCGGATCGTACCAAAGAAAATTTATTCGCTAAGTATACAACACGCCTGAATAACCGGAGAAATAAACTCAAGCGGCAGACTGCGAAAGTTGTAAAAAATCATGACAGGTCTGTTGAGCGTGCATCCAAGGACTCGCTGAGAGTTTACAACAATACACGTAAGTTGATGGTTAAAGAGGAAGCGGCGATGGCGTACCCGGACTGGAAGCAATACGTTGTATCGGAAAAACAACGCACCATGACTGCGCAGGAGCGCGCGTGGCAAGCAACCGGTTCGGTTTACCAGGCGCTGACGGTTTCCGGAATGGGCGTGTTCAATTGCGACCAGGTACAGCGATTGGTAAAACCGGTTCAAACCGTAGCGAGTAAAGTGAAAGCAGCCGGTGTGGCCGTTATACCATTTATTATTTACGTGATCGATCGTGCGCGCAATATGGTGCTCACGTATACCGGTAATCAAGGTGGCGGCGTTCCGATTACCTACGGAAAAAATGCGACTAACTCGTTGCTGATGGTCGACGGAACAGGAAGTCTGTACGTGTCAGATTCCACGCAGTTCAGGAATGGAATCAATACCGGCAAT
>DATHKF010000186.1:0-6816 GCA_035489505.1 Bacteroidia bacterium
AGTTGCGATGAATGATCCTTCACGCAGATCGGCCACGATTTCACACCGTTGTAATTTTTACTGAGCAAGCGGTCTTCAACAGAATCTTTTTTCACCTGGAAAAGAATATCGGAAACTCCCATTTCTTTTCCCAACTGGCGAAGCGTGCCGATTGACGCGTCCATTTCCTCCTGGGTGGACGCAGAAATTGCACCGACGTTCAAAAAACGATCGACCTTGACCAGTAAAAAAACGGATCCGATCCGCAGAAAGTAAACAGGGTTGAGCGATTTGTAGGCCAGGTAGGCATCATCATACACCACCCTGATCGCATCATCCGTGTGTTTGTCAAAAATACCGTTGTAAGCCACCGTATATGGAGTGAGGATACGCTGCACATCGTGTTGCCGTTTCCGCTGCGATTTCATTTTTGTAAAAATCCGTCCAAGTGGAATCGCACCGGTTGGAATAACAAACCGTTTCATTTCTTCTTCTTTGATTGTCCAGCCTTGTTTGGCCAAGACCGGGGCAGAATTTTGATTTCCAAATCCAAAAAAGAAACGCGCACCTTCATTGCAGGCGGCTTGTGTTGCAAGGGCATCCAGGCGGTTAAAAACATTTTGTTTTCGCGATTCACTAATGACCATCGCGTCGCAGTTTTGAAATCCGATCACAATTTCATGCTGATAACGGAACCTGTAAGGAATGCGCCCGTTGAATCCTACCGCCCGATGATCTGCATCAAACGCGATGACTGCAACGGCATTGGTTCCGGTATATCCGGCACTGTACTTTTTCTGCACGTCTTCAATCGATACCCGTTTGCCAAACACTTTATTGAACAGATCGGGAACACGCGCAACGTTGTCTGCGTTCAGCCGTTCAAAAGTGTAGTCGGTGTTGTTCTCCATGGGTACAGCTACGCAGCGACTTGGTCCGTTGTGTCTGACTGATTTTTGTGATAAACATCAATCGCAACAAGAATGGCGAGTGCAGGAAATACAAGTGCAGTCATTTTATCCTGGTCGAGGAACGCATTGAAAAATCCGTGGAAGAAAAATGTAAACAGCCCAAGAATTGTTGCGAGCACAATGCACCGGATTTGTTTATCGGTTCGCGCGTAATAAAGCGTCAGCCCGAGGTAGATCGTATAAAGCGTCAGTCCTACGAAACTGAAGAGCCCAATGATTCCCATTTCCGAAAGGCTGGAGAGATACTCGGAATGTGCGTTACCACGGTCGCCTTTCGTTGTGCTGATCGTAGTGGTATTGTCGATCGTTTGAAATTCTGCGTACTGAAACTGGTAAGTTCCCGGGCCAAACCCGGTGAGCGGTCTTTCCTCGAACATCCGGTAAGCACAAATCCACCGGTTGAGACGTTCCAGGTTGGAAGCATCACGCGTGATGTTGGTAACTGATTTATAATGGTTGCTGATGTTTCCGTCGTTACTCACAGCGTCATTCGTTCGGGCCCATTCCAGGAGCTGACCTGAAAAAGAAAAAATAAAAACGGTGGCCACGAACATCATCGACAAGAGGTGCCAGAGTTTTACTTTGAACAACCTGATCATACCATACAGCACCACTACAATGCCCAGGCTGATGATTGCGGCACGTGAATACGCGAGAAATTCAGCTGCGTAGAGAATAACGAGGAGAACGATGAGCCAGTTTCTTCGTGTTTTATTCGCGGTGAAAATTTTCGCGTTGAACAAAAAGATCGTCACGAAAGGAATGACGAAAGCAATGGCCGCCGCGTAGGAAGTATGTTCCGGGTAGAATGGGCGGGTGATATCGAAAGCGGTACGCGGATCAAAGTTGTACTCTGCGTGCGAATACCAGATGTAAAAAATGGCCGGAACCAAACCGATGGCGTAGAGCAGGTGAGGGCGGGAAAGAATTTTTTTGTCTTTGAACAGGTGCGCAAAAATGAAATAATACCCGGTGATGAAAATAATCCGCATGATTACCCGCTTGAATGAAACGTCAGGCATTTCGCTGGTCACCGCGGTGAAGATCATCCAGGCGGTATCGGCAAACAATAAGAGCGTGATCGGGTGCATCAGGATTTTCCGGTCGATGCGGTTACCGAACATCAGCACGGGAATCGTGAAGAGTACGATCAGGCTGATGAGAAATTCAGATGGGGCCGCAACGGATGCGCCCGTGGACTCGGACGTTATTTTCAGGGAAAGCGGAACCAGGAGCATGGTCACCTGAAGCAACACGCTTTTATTGACGAAGAGCAAATAGAAGACCGGGATGAGAATTGCCGTGAGCAAGGCGATGGCAAGGATACTTGCCTGCTGAAAATAAATAAGCGCTGCTACGCTGACAACGATGAAGAACGCTGCAAGGAATCCTGTTTTATCGGCTTTGTGCTGTTGCTCAATATTCATGCGGCTCTGACCAGTGGCATTATTTCCCGCCATTTTTTGCGGAAGAACAAAAAGACAATTGTAAATAGGAGTGAACAAAAAACACCTACGCAGCAATTGAGTAAAAGTGAAGGCGATGTTCGCTTGTAACGCGGTTTCGCTGCATCGATCACGTAGTTTTTCTGCGCAGGACGGTTGATCAGGTATTCCGCTTTGGCATTTTCGTCTTTTAAAATTTCGAGGCGGTAGTGTTCGAATTTGTATTCGCGGATGAGCAGTTCAAGCTCCGGGCTGTTGATATAAGTGTACGTTTCAGCCGGTGCATACTCCTTGGACGTCATCAGGAAGTGATTGTAGATAAGATCATTCGCGTCTGCCGGTTTTTTCAGTTCGTATATTTTCTTCGTCAGGCTGTCGACTTTTTGCCCCTGTTTTTCGAACGTTGTTCTTTTGTAATTGTAATCCTGTCTGCGGTTCGCCTCGAACACATTTTTTTTGTACTCATTTACTTTGGCAATAATACTGTTTACGATATCTGCAGACAGCTGTGGGTCTTTTGTTGTAGCCGAAATACTGAGCGATAGATTTTTCGTCTTGGAAAATTTAATATCGTGGGCGTAATTCTTTACCAGTTGTTGTTCCCAGTCGAGTTCCGCCGTATCGATCTCATAGTAAGACACCAGTTTGAATTCATTGACAATGTCGTTGCGCAATGCTTCCGACTCCAGGAGCTGCATCAATTGTTCCGCATCCTGTTCAAACCCGAATTGCGGATTATCGAGAATGCTGCCGCTTTGATTGCTGTTTGTCGCAAATACAATTCCTTGCGAATAGTATTTGTTAGGCATGAGAAAGGTTACACCAATAGACAGCGCGAGAGAGAGTATCGCCACTGTGAGAAGTAACCGTCGGTTGGAATAAATCAGCCGGATAAGACCGATTGCATCTTGTTTTTCTGCTTCGGGAGAGTAAAGGGTATTGCTCATAGAATCAAAAGAGGTAAATGTGTATTCATTCAGCGCGTGTAAACAACGAAAGATCCGGTACTGCCTGACCAGAAAACGGTTGGCCGTCCTGTTATTTCTCAAATGTAACGGAATGCGTCTGGACTGCCAATTTTTTGGCAGCCTGCAGATTCTTAGGACTCTGTGAAAACAGTTAAAACCGTTAGGTAACTGTGACAATTTCATTGCCGAGGTCTCGAAGCATCGGGATAAGCCCCGGGCAATGAAACCGGCTACGTCTGTTCAACCGCTTAAGCGGTTTTCAGCAATGCATTTACAATCAAAGGAAGAATATGGACTGATGCATCTGGAATTATTCGTCCAGCAAAAGAAGCAAATTTCCGGGAAGCATGAACCCGTTTATACCCTCTGGTGAAATTCAGGAAACGGGCTTTGAAACGTTCACCTGAATAGCAAATTCCCGCGTAAGCACACGAACCTGTTCAACGAGTTTTTGTTTCTGTTGTGCGAGCTTACTTAAGGTTGTCTTGTGCAGCGGCGATTGCTTCCTGAGCAGGTCAAGGGCAACAACCGTATCGTGCCATTGTCCGATCAACGCCTCTATTTCGTGAAGGTAATCGGTATTGAGCCGGAGCTTACCAGAGAGTTTGCTGTTCAGTACACGGTGCGTATACGTGAGCCGTTTGATAAGCTTTCGCGCCTGGTGCAATTCCCGGGTCTTCAGTCGCGGAGAAAAATAACTGTTCAGCTTTCGCAATTTATTTTTGTACCACCGAAGGATATCCCGGTCGGAAATGTCCCGGAAGTTTTTCCAGATGGTTGCGTTCAGTTCGCTCAGATCGCCGGCGTTGTCACGGGTATCTTTCACGAATTCTTTCGCTTTTTCCGCAACCAGTTTCCGCTGCTTTGTAAAAAATGACGTGTTGCCGCCCTTGTATTTTTTGACCAGTTGAGCACTCACCTGGATATTCCGGATTTCTCCTGCCTGACTAAACAGATCGCGGAGCAATTTCATCTCCCGCTCAGCAGGAAGCTTTCCGCTCATGTCTTCGTGCAGGCGCAACAGTGCTTTTATTTTTTTCAGTTCAACCCGGAGTTTATGCAGGTCGTGCTCGTTGGTGTGTCCGGCAAATTGATCAAAATGAACAAACACCGTGTGCCACCGTTCCTGGAAATAATTTCGTTGACGTTCTTTTTTGAGCATGATTGAAAGTGTTTACGGCAGGTCTCCGATTTTTCCGGAATCACTGGTTCCTTCATAGAACAAGTGAAGCGCCTGCACAATTGTTTTGCACGAGGTGTACAATTCCCTGTTTACGTTCAGCAGCGATGAAATGTCCTCTTCAGCCATTTTTTCTTTTCGCGCGGCATCATAAATTTCTTTTTGACGATCAAAATACTGCTCGTGCGCCAGGCTGAGCAGATTATTGAATTGGTCTTCCCGGAGTTTTTGGTCAGACTTCAGGAGCGTGTCGATGTTGTGATAATATTTTTCCAACTGCTGGCGGAAATGAGTGTACTGGCTGTATTTAATATCATCGGCTGATTCGCGGAAATCAATCCGGTTGTGCATCACGTCTTTCAGGGCCTTGGCCGAATGCATGGCGTGGCGGATACACGAAACAAGTTCGTCGATGCGTTTGTGTTCTGCGGGTATGTATTCAATAGCATTCAGGGAATAAACGAGCAGCTCACCTTCTGAACGTTTGATGTCGTCGTATTTTTCATCATACGTCTTCAGTTTCCGGTTTCGTTCTACGATCGCACCACGGATTTCAGGAGGAACGTGGATCATTTTTTTCTGCGTCGCGAAAGCTTCCATGTTGAGAGGCAGCACGCGGTACAAAAGAATTTCCGTGTCCTCTTCCAGTGCGTCAAGCGAAGCTCCCGGGATCTTCATCATTTCGGATGTAATGACAAATGTGGCGCGGTTCTCCTTTCCTGCAATATGTTTTTCGAGGAACCGCGCCAGCATATCCAGGAAGGGTGCGAACAACAGAACACCTGCAAGATTCATGGCGCTTTGAAAAAGTACAAGACGCAGAAGTATTTCTTTTTCCGAAAAAACGAATCCTGTGAATTCAATCAACGGGCCCATGAAAACGTAAGCGAGAACGGTGATCGTGAAATTGAAAAATGTATTTCCCACACCGAGTTGCCATTTGGCGGGATTACTTCCAAATGATCCGATCAGAATTTTAACCGAATTGCCGAATTCTGCACCGATCATTACCGCCACACCCGTTTCGAATGGAATTGCACCCGTGTGGAGCGCACTTAAAATGATGGCCACCATGGCGGAGCTTGATTGGATCAGGGCTGTGATGACGAAGCCGCATAGTACGAACACAATGCTGTGATACCCTTCGTATTCCCTGAAATCAAAATCTTTCAGCAAGGCCTCAATGCCTTCTTTCATGAAATCGAGTCCCATGAACAGGAAACCGAAACCAAGAATAAACCGCGCTGCATGGTATATTTTTTTTCCTTCCGCGAGGAATGCGATGGCAATGGCAGCCACCCCGATCATGGGGAATGCAAAAAGTGCAATATCTACTTTGAAGCCAAGTGTGGCAACCAGCCAGCTGTCGAGCGTGGTTCCGAAGTTGGAACCTATCGCTACGGCCAGGGCGTTGCGCATGGTCATGATTCCGGCGCCGAGGAAAGCCAATGTCATGAGGATAACTACCGAACTGCTTTGCAGGATTCCGGTAACCAACGCGCTGCTGCTGATGGCCTCAACGGTATTGCTTGTGTGTTTTCGCAGAAACAGTTTGAATGTTCTTCCTGCAAGATTCTTGAGTGAATCTTCCAGAAGATGCATGGCATAAATGAAAATGCCCAGTCCGGCTGCGAATTGAAAAAGTTCTTCCATTAATCTCGTGGTTCAAAATTATTCAGGCAAAGGTTCGGCCACAATGATCAGGATCAGTTTTTGAACAATGTCGGAAGGGCCGGTCGGACAATGAACAAACATGAGCAGGACCGAAGGGAAAATTATTCCTCAGTTTGTGCAAGACTTTCAATTGGTGAGATGAATCCGGCGTTGTTTCAGCGCAGAAAATGCGGGAATTCTGCCAGGGCACAGCAATTGCCAAAATAAGGATATACAGTGATCTGTGCAGGGGAGATTCGATCAGAGAAGTCTGAGAAATAAACCCTCAGAACTTGAAACGGGTAATACCGGCGAAAGGAAAACGGACACTCACATACAGCCCTGGAAGTACCGGGGTTGTTTTTTTACTTCTAAAAAGAACGCAGTATGAAAACTTCACGAAGCACAACCAACATGCAGAGCAAGCAGGGACATTCGAAAAAACCGCGCCCGGAAGTACGTGATGATCTGGATAGCCGTAAACACAAAGAAGACGGTTACAAAGGCGACAAGAGTAAAAAAGGGGATCGGGAGAAACGGAAAGAGTAAACTGATTTCAGGCTTCTGACCATTCAACAATTTTTTAAACACAACCGTGTTGAGCAATAAAAAAAGAGAGA
>DATHKF010000187.1:0-2989 GCA_035489505.1 Bacteroidia bacterium
GTTATCACTGCATCGATGAAGATTTCGAGCCGGATTTTATGCAGGGAATAACGGACTTCATTTTCTTTCAACCGGTGCGCCCGGAGAAAAGGATCAATGGCTGCATTATCCGTATCAGTCCGTTGCTGTATCCCCTGAACATTCAGAAAGGGGACACGCTTCCCGGCGGATCGATGCAGATGGTGGTTCAGGAAAGCTGGGGCGCGTCAACGGTTCAGGCGAAATGGGAAAGACGGGTTTGTCTCGGCGATGATACCGTAATGGTTGGAGGTAAAGCGTACAACACGAAAAAAATACAGACCTTCTGCAGTATCCGGTTGAAAAAAGGGCCGGTCACGATGGGAGATGTAAAATACAGCATCACCGAATGGTTTTCTCCGGGTTACGGTATCCTGAAAACGGAAAGCTTCCAGGAGGCAAAACCGGTGCGGAATACGCGTGTGATTTCTATTAAGGAAGGTGAGTAGCGACTCAGTGCTTGTTATCCTGATTTGTAAGGTTGCTGAATGGAAACGGTTGAAACCGTTTAACGACTGTACCGTGTCCATTGCCGGGGGCTTAAGCCCCCGGCAATGGAAGGGCATGGACGCTCAACCGCTTAAGCGGTTTTCAGCAACACTTTGTAACCCAAATCGGGACACTACAGGAAGCTGAATAACTACGGCTGAATTGGTGCGATTACGTAACTTCGCATCGATTTATGGCAGCACAAAAACCTTCAACACCCAAAGGCACACGCGATTTCTCCCCGGACGAAATGATGCGGAGGAATTTTATTTTCGATACCATCCGTTCTGTATTCAAAAAATACGGGTACCAGCCGATTGAAACGCCCGCGATGGAGAATCTGGAAACTCTTATGGGTAAGTACGGAGATGAGGGAGATAAGCTCATCTTTAAAATCCGTAGCAATAAAAATTTGCGTGATAAGCTTAATGATGATAAGAAGAAAGCTCTTGATGAGATTTATGATTACTGGCTTCCACAAAATTCCGATAAAGCTCTGAGATATGATTTAACTGTCCCATTTGCGCGATTTGTGGTGCAGCATCAGAATAAATTGACTTTTCCTTTCAAAAGGTATCAAATACAACCTGTATGGAGAGCTGATAATCCGCAGCTGGGACGTTACAGGGAGTTCTATCAGTGTGACGCTGATGTTATTGGAAGTAAGTCGCTAATTAACGAGGCTGAATTGGTTCAGATGGTGGATGAGGTATTCACTAAGTTCGAGACCCCGGTTACAATAAGAATTAGTAATAGAAAAGTTATTGCCGGAATTGCGGAAGTCGCTGGAGTGCCTGACAGAATGGTTGATGTTGCGGTTACTCTAGATAAGTACGATAAGATTGGAGATAAAATATTTGAAGATTTTCGTAAACAAGATTTTTCTGAAGAGTCAATTGAATCATTACGAATGATAGTCGACGTTGCGAATGAATGTGTTGAAAAACACAAGGAGGGTGATAGTAATTTCGGTTTTACTCGACTTCGCCAGTTATTTAGCGACTGCACCATTGGTCTAAAGGGTGTTGATGAAGTAGAACAAGTGTTCAAATACCTTAAGCTCGACAACGAAGTAAAAAATCCTTTAAATAATTCCGAGCTAACGTTTAGTCTAATCCTTGCGAGAGGGTTAAATTATTATACAGGAGCAATTTTCGAAGTTACTTCGGATGTGGCGACCTTAAAAAGTTCGATCTGCGGTGGCGGACGTTACGACGATCTCACCGGAATCTTTGGATTGCCAAACGTTTCGGGTGTCGGAATTTCTTTCGGCATCGACCGCATTTTTGATGTGCTGAATGAAGTCGGTTACCCTGAGGACGTAACAGCCAAAGAAGGAACGCGTGTTTTGTTCGCGAACTTCGGCGGAGAAGATGAAAAATATTCATTGAAATTGCTGAAGCAGGTGCGTGATGCCGGAATCGCTGCTGAAATTTATCTCGACCCGGTGAAGATGGGTAAGCAGTTCAAGTACGCCGATGACAAGAAAATTCCTTTTGTCGCCATCGTGGGAGAGAATGAACGCGCATACAATAATGTGACTTTGAAAAACATGAGCACAGGCGAGCAGGTTACGGTGAGCTTCGCTGACTTATTGGAAAAAATAAAATAACCGCGGAGACGCAGAAATAGCAACTCAGCGACCTTTGCAGTCTCGAACACAACAATCTCCGCGCCTCCGCGGTGAAAAAAAAATAGCATGTCATTCGAACTTTGTCCAACCAAGCCTCTCACACTAGCGAACATCCGCAAAGTCCTGCGTGAACTTCCGCAATTGTCTCTCTCATCCGAGGCTCAATCGCGCGTAAAAACATCGCACGAAAAATTGTTCAGCGTCATTGCATCGGCAAAGAGACCGATCTACGGAGTAAATACCGGCTTCGGTGATTTGAAAAACACCCGCGTATCCGATGAACAGCTTGGGCAGTTACAAGTGAACCTCGTGATGTCGCACGCATGCGGTACGGGCGATCCTGTGCCGGTGGATGTGGTGCGCCTCATGATCCTGTTCAAGATCCAGGGACTCATTCACGGACATTCCGGTGTGCAGCCCGAAACAGTAAACATGCTCGTTGCGCTCTGGAACAATCATATTTTTCCGGTGGTGTACGAACAAGGTTCACTCGGCGCTTCGGGAGATCTGGCTCCGCTGGCGCATCTCGCGTTGCCACTCATTGGCAAAGGTGAAGTGAATCATTATGGAACAATTCGTCCGGCCGCAGAAGTGCTCGCGGAATTCAATCTCACTCCTGTGAAATTGAAAGCGAAGGAAGGCCTCGCCATTCTGAACGGTACGCAATTCATGAGCGCCTGGGGAATTTACTCCATGCTCCAGGTAAAATCCCTTGCAGACGCAGCCGACATGATTGCCGCACTTTCGCTCGATGCATTCGACGGATTGCGAGAACCGTTTGATCCGCGCTTGCATGATATCCGCCCGCACCCGGGACAAATTATCGTTTCATCGCGTGTCGATTCGTTC
>DATHKF010000188.1:0-4389 GCA_035489505.1 Bacteroidia bacterium
CGCAAGTAAGGTAAAAAATGGCAATTTTCAAAAAGAGAGCGGGTTTTGTCCCCGGGAAACAAATCCTGATGGGCGGAAATCGGGGGTTCGTGGTTAACGCTGAAAAGGCTATTAGCCATTGCAGGGTTATGACCCTTGCAGGGTGCCCACCCTCAAAAGGCTATTAGCCTTTTCAGCGTTAGGACCTCCACCTTAACCCCAAAGCGTTAATAACTCGCCCGCCCGGAAGCCCATTTTGCCTACTTATCCCCTACTTTTAGCCCAATAAACCTGATTTATGACCATAAACAGACCTCTTTTAACCCTGATTTCGGTTTTTTTCTTTTGGGGATTTGTCGCGGCGAGTAATACGATCCTGATTGGGTTGTTCAAATCAAACTTCGAACTGACTCAAACCCAAAGCCAGTTTGTGGACTCCGCGTTTTACGCGGCCTACTTCCTGGGATCACTCGTTTACTTTGGCATTTCATTTTTTGCCGGCGACCCACTCAATAAAATCGGGTATAAAAAAGGACTCGTTCTTGGTCTTGTTGTATCGGCTGTAGGATCGCTCGGATTCATCCTGGCGGAAATGTGCAACTCTTTTCCGCTCATGTTGCTTTCACTTTTCACCATTGCCATGGGTTTCACCATTCAGCAGATTGTGGCCAATCCATACGTGATTGCATTGGGAGATCCGTCAACCGGAGCGCACCGTGTTAGTCTTGCAGGCGGAATCAATTCATTTGGAACCACGATCGGACCATTGTTACTTGCGCTTGCTGTTTATGGAAGTATTTCCGGAAGTTCCGTGAACTTTAATGAGAATGGTGTAAAGAAGGAAGCGCCAATGACCATTGAAAGAACCGCGCCTCATTCCAAACTGACCAGCTCACCGATTATTTATGACCGGTTAGTTGAGGGTGAACCGGGCGACAAGTATTTTCTCTTTCTCGACCGGCCTGTAGCGTATTATTCTGCTTTTTATGGCGCATTACCTGATAGCATCAATGGAGGAATTATCCTGGCTTATCAGAACGATTCGCTGAGAACAGCCGCCGTTGCTGAACTTAAAAAACAGTTCCCGGATAAGCGTGTTCCTATTCTGAGCATGGAAGGTAGTGATGCTAAAATGCTTCCAGGCGAAGCGAAACTCGAAGTGAAATACTATGGCATCGATGCGGTGGTTCTGCCAAGTCTCATCCTGGGCGGTGCATTTCTGTTGTTCGCATTCATCATGGGAATGTCGAACCTGCCGGCTGTGAGTAATTCGGAAAAACTTGCCGGCGACCTTGGTGCGTTGAAATACCCGCAGATCTGGCTGGGCATGATTGCAATCTTTATTTACGTAGGGACCGAGGTGACCATCCAAAGTAATTTGCCGGAATACATGCGACAATTATTCGGTCGGGCTCCGGGAACAACAGTGCATTATATTTCGTTGTACTGGGGGAGTTTAATGATCGGACGATGGGTCGGCGCTTTGACTGTTTTCAACCTGAAAGGCGCAACCAAAACCCTGATGACTATCATTGTACCACTGCTCGCTTATGGTGTTATTCTCGGGGTGAATTACATCAAAGGAAGTCCGATGATCGAGCTGCTTAAATATCTGCCGTTCATTGGAATTGTCATTCTTGGCTTTTTCATGGCTGCCGAAAAACCGGCGCGCACAATGGTACTTTTTGGTTTGATGGCGGCTGTAATGATCCTGATTGGCATCGTACTGAAAAACGAATGGAGCACGTACTGTTTCGTGAGCGGAGGATTGTTCTGCTCCGTGATGTGGCCGTGCATTTTCAGTTTGTCCATCGCCGGGCTGGGAAAATACACCACACAAGGTTCAAGTTTGCTGATCATGATGATCCTGGGTGGAGCCATTCTTCCACCGTTGCAGGGATATTTATCTGACCACGGTCTTGGAATTCACTGGTCGTATATCGTACCTGTTGCCGGATTCCTGTACCTCGCATATTTCGGTTGGGCGGTAAAAAAAGTACTGCTCAAACAGGGAATCGATTACGACAAACAGGAGACAAGCTCGCACTAATTCAACGACGCCAGGCACGTCTTGATCTTGTCGAAATCAGGAACCTGTCCTGCGTCTTCGAGCACTTCTGCGTAACGGATAATTCCTTCTTTGTCAACAACAAAAGCAGAGCGCTTCGCAACGCCTTTCATGGCCATTGAGCCAAAAACTTCGTACATCGAATCGTAAGCCGCGCAGGCTTCTTTGTTGAAGTCGGAAAGCAGGTCCATGTTCAGGTTCTGCTCCGCTTTGTATTTGCCCAATGTGTAAGGTGTGTCAATGGAAATTCCGAGTACCACCGCATTGGCCTTGTCGTAATACGCGATCTCGTCGCGTACGGAACAAAGTTCTTTGGTGCAGGTGCTCGTGAACGCAAACGGGAAGAAAAGGATCAGTACATTTTTTCCTTTGAGCTCACTTAACGTGATTGCTTTTTTATCGGTGTTGTAGAGTTTGAAATCGGGAGCGGGTTGGCCAGGTGTGAGCATGGTGTATGTGTTTGGTTTTGTGATGGTCAAATAGCTTACAAAGTAAGATGATTATTTATAGAAAGTATTTTTTTGCCACAGATTCGCAGATTGCGCAGATTAAAAAAAAATTACTGTTGAAAGTCGAAATCACGGCGATTGCCTGCGGACTTTGCCTTCCCACCAAAAACCTTTGCGAAACCTTTGCGATCTCTGCGGCTTTGCGGCTATTACGCCATTGCCGTAACATCAACCCTATCAATACTTCATATTATCAAATAGATAATCATGATAATGAAGAACAGCGATCCTGCGTAAATTTGTTCCGGAACAAAACGAAATATTCACACATAAAACAAAATAAAATGCAGGTATTAGTAGGAAAAAAAGCTCCCGTTTTCAAAGCCAAAGCGGTTGTGAACGGAAAAGATATTATTGATGGTTTCTCTCTCGACCAGTTCATCGGTAAGAAGTACGTGGTGTTTTTCTTTTACCCGAAAGATTTCACGTTCGTCTGCCCTTCTGAACTTCATGCATTCCAGGAAGCGCTCGGCGAATTTGAAAGTCGCAATACCGCACTCGTGGCTTGCTCTACCGATACAGAACAGTCGCACTGGGGCTGGCTCCAGGTTTCCAAGAAAAACGGTGGTATCGAAGGCGTGACTTACCCGATCGTTGCGGACACCAACAAAACAATCTCTTACAACTACGGTGTGCTCAACGGAGCGTTCGACGCAACCGAAGAAGGAGAAATGACCGCCACTTCAGAAATGGTCGCGTACCGTGGCTTGTTCCTGATCGACAAAAACGGTTTGGTACGTCACCAACTGATCAACGATCTTCCGTTGGGAAGAAACGTGGAAGAAGCGTTGCGTATGGTTGATGCCCTGCAGTTCAACGAAGAGAACGGCGAAGTTTGTCCGGCGAACTGGACCAAAGGAAAAAGCGGGATGAAGGCGACGCACAGCGGAGTTGCAGAATATCTTTCGCAGAATTAATTTTTTGAGTTAAAACGGTTTCGGGTTTCAAGTTGCGCAACTTGAAACCCGAAACCGTTTAACTTTAACCCGTGCGGTTTTTAAAAGTCCTCTTCACCCGTTTTTGCATCCCGGTCATTGTACTGGTCTGCGTTTGGATTTCCGCCAATCTCAAAGGAGGTGAACACTGGAAGTACACCATTCTCTCCGACGGAAAAGGATATTACGCTTATCTCCCGGCCACGTTCATCTACCACGATCTGAATCTCGGATTCTACGATTCGATCGAAGCCCGGTATTACGACGAACACACGAAGTACGATTTCCGCAGCGGCGCCGATGGAAAAGTAATCGACAAATATTTTGCAGGTGTTGCCGTGATGCAGGCTCCGTTTTTTCTTGCAGGACATGCTGCAACGTTGATGAGCGATGAACCTGCCGACGGTTACAGCAAATACTACGTGATGTTCATCTGTCTTGGCGCCATCTTCTGGCTGGCGATCGGACTCCATTATCTCCGGCAGTTTTTGCGCCTTCACCGGGCATCCGAAGGGCGGAATGCATTTGTGCTCTACGTCATCTTTTTCGGGACCAACCTGTTTTACTACACGCTGGTTGAACCGACGATGTCGCATCTTTATTCGTTCTCGCTCGTGAGCATGTTTCTCTATTTCGGAAAAAGATGGATTGATTTCGGTGAGAAAAAATATGCGCTCAAAACTGCATTCGTCCTCGGAATGATTTTCCTCGTGAGGCCCGTGAACGTTTTGATTGTCTTCTGGCTGGTGTACGAAGCCGGTGGCGTAGTTCAACTGTGGAACCGCCTCAAACCGGTTTTACTTTCGGCCAGAACAGCGATGACCGGCATTTTACTTTTTGCGTTTCCGGTTTGCATCCAACTCGTGATCTGGAAAATTCAAACCGGAAATTGGTTTGT
>DATHKF010000189.1:0-11635 GCA_035489505.1 Bacteroidia bacterium
ACGGGCAACGCCCGATTGTGATGGCCACGAATCTCATCATCGATCAAAGCGGTGTGTCAGGATTATTTTCCGCAACGAATCTGTTCACACTCAACCAGGGCAGCATGAGCGGTTGGGGATTTTCCGTCACCACCATTGGTGTGAATATTGTTTCGAATCACCTCAACGGTGGAACCATGGGTGGATACATCCGTCTTCCCGTAAGTGAAACCGATTCGCTTGCGTACGGTTGCGTCATTTCACAGAACATGCAAACGGGCTCGCTCGATTACGTGTTTGCCATTGCACCGGCGGGCAATATGAACGCGCAGGTGCTGGGCGGAACGTTGACGTTGCACAATACATCATCGGTGCAGGTGATCAAACAAAACGGAAAGTTTCGTCCGACTGCCACGCTGAACGGAAAATATTCACTGTCGAATGAAAATGCGCGTGTCAAAAACCTGGAGTTTCAGAACATGGTGCTTACATCCGATGCACCCATTCTGCGCAGCGCTATTTTCTCACTCGTGCCCGATGATCACGACAGCAGCAAAGTCGCGGGATTTCATTTCACGATCAACACCGTGCAGTTTGGCTTGCTCAACAACGAACCGGCGATTGCATTCAACGTGGGAGTGAATTTTTCGGACGGCAACGCACTTTCCATTGGAGCCAACGCCGGCTTCAATGTGAAAACGATCACTACTACCGTTGCGAATCCGGCTGAAGGTGCTGGCGCAACAAAACCAAAAATGCAGTTCGACGGTGTAAGCATCAACAGCATTGGTTTGAATTTTGAAAGTGGTCCGTTTTCGTTGAACGGGTTGATTGTATTCCGCGAAAATGATCCCGTGTACGGAAAAGGGTTCAACGGAAATATCAATTTCACCATCGACAAAATCATGTCCGCACCTGCACAGGCGAGTGTGTGGTTCGGACGCGTGAATGGCATGCGTTATTTCTACGTCGACGCTGCCGTGCCAATCACTGTTCCCTGCGGACCCAACATGGCGATCTACCGTTTCATGGGAGGAATTTATTATCACATGTCGCGCATCAGCACAACTCCGCTGGAGAATCAATTGTACTCAAATGCGTTTGGAACAGCGTCGCAATATTTCCCGGATGCAAACACCGGTCTTGGCATCAAAGCGGGTGTAACATTGGGATCATACCCGAGTGAACGACCGGTGAATGGTGATGTTGCACTTGAAATTGCATTCAACGGAAATGGTGGAATGAGTTTTATTTCATTCACGGGAAATGTATTCTGCATGACCACCATCAACCAGCGGATGAACGTTAACCCGAATAACATTCCGGTTGTTGCATCCATGATCATGCAATACGATTTTCAGAATGATGCGTTGCATGCCGCATTGGGTGCACAAGTTCATCTTCCCGGCGTAACCGGAAACGGACAGGCCACGATGCATTTTGAACCGGGATTCTGGTACGTGCATATTGGTCGTCCGCAGACACGCGTTACGCTGAGTGTTGGCGGGATTGGAAATTTCACAGCGTATTTCGAAACCGGTCAGCTGATTGATCCCATGCCTGCGCCACCATCCCAGGTGACTTCGGTTGTGAACGCAAACGGACTGAATGATCAGCGCGATGAGCATGCGTTGAACGCAGGCGGTGGAGTTGCTTTCGGTGCAGCGTTCGGCGCAGGAATGGGCGGAGAATTCGGACTTGGTGATTTTGCGGTTTACTACAACGTCTCTGCCGGTGCAGGTTTCGACATCATGGTTTTAAACTACGGCCCCAATGCACATTGCCACAATTCGAATGCAACCGTGGGAATCAACGGCTGGTATTCCACCGGACAGATTTACGCGTACCTGCAGGGAGCAGTCGGAATTCGCGGTGAAGTACTGAACCAAACATTTGACGTAACCATACTTTCACTTTCCGCGGCGGCCATATTGCAGGCGCGTTTGCCGAACCCCACCTGGGTGGGCGGAGCCGTGGGTTGCGATTATGATATTCTTGGAGGTGTGGTTAGCGGGCATGTGGATTGTTCGTTTCAATTGGGAAGTCAATGCTCGATAGTACAGCCTTAAAATATAGACGCAAAGGCGCAAAGTCATTGCGAGGAACGAAGCAATCTCATCTTCGGAGAGGAGACTGCTTCGTTCCTCGCAGTGACGCAAAACCCTTGAGCCTTACTCTGCGCTCTTTGCGGCTTTGCGTCTATTCTGTATTACTCCTCCCCGCCTTGCTAAGCGCACAAAACCCCGACATCCACGCCCGCTCTTTCCACGCCACCGACTCCGTTATGCTGCGCTGGGTTCCTGCCTCGTATTCCCTGTGGCAGCATGGAAATTCTGTGGGATACAAAATCACCCGCTTCGGGATGGACGAATATCTTGATCTCGCCGGTGAAGATTTAACGGGCAAAGGAATTGTCGTTGCGGAAAACATCAAGCCTGTTCCGCAAAACGACACAACGTGGACGCGTCTCATAAAAACAATTCCGCAGGCTTCGTTTGTTTATTCTTCGTTGTTCGTTAAACCGAAACCACAATCGGATCCGAAGAAAAAAGAACAGGCACAAAATATCGCGTACGGATTTTCGCTGAAAGTCTGCGATGATCATGTTGACGTAGCCAAAGCAGCCGGATTGTTTTTTGTTGATCGCACAGCGAAAAAAGGTGAGCAGTACATTTACCGGATTGAATTTGTTTCACCGGTTCCGGGAAAACAACCGAACCCCGGAATGGTTACTGCGGATGAAAAATTTTCCGTGCTGAACGCGGTAACGAATCCGTCTGGCCATTTCCGGAACAAAAGCATGCGGCTCACGTTTGATGTTTCTTCAACACGTGAACAATACGCCGGTTACATCATCGAACGATCAGGCGACAGCCTGAATTTCACACGGGTGAATACGGAACTGTTGTCGTTTGTACGTTCACAATACGAAACAGAAAAACGCGAACTCGTTTATGAAGATTCCATTCCGCAGAACGGAAAAATATACTGGTACCGCGTTCGTGGCTATTCGTATTTCGGAATAACCGGTCCGCCCTCGAAAACGGTGCGCGGAAAAGGAAAAGACGAGTGCAACGCATATCCGGTTCCCGACACGTTTTATTCTCCGGACAACAAGCGTGTGATCATTTCATGGTCCATTCCAACGCTCACCGATCCATCGAAACTCAAAGGTGTTTACGTTTTGCGGAATGATAAAGTAACCGGCGTTTATGCACCGCTCAACAAAATCCCTTTTGGTTCATATTCGTTCACCGATACTTCGGCGCAGTTTACAAACTATTACATGCTCGCAGCGATAAGCACGGAAGGAGATACAGCGCTTTCGTTTCCCGTTCTCGTGCAGCTGCAGGATAATGATCCACCGGCTGTTCCGGAAAATATTCACGGAACGGTTGACACCAACGGAGTTGTGCATCTCGCATGGAATCCGGTTTCGTCGCCCGATCTCAAAGGATATCGTGTGTTTCGCCGCAATACTTTACGCGAAGAATTTGTAGAAGTAAGTGACAGCGTCATTTTTTCAACGTCGTTCACCGACACGATTACCTTACAAACACTTACGCGCGATGTGTATTACTCCGTGCGCAGCGTAGATCGCGTGTGGAACAATTCCGGTTTTTCTGCGCCGGCCAAACTGAAACGTCCGGATAAAATAGCGCCGGTTGTTCCGTTGGTCAAGGGCATTTATCACACGGACAGTTCGATTGTGTTGCGCTGGATCAACAGTTCGAGCGGTGATGTAAAAGTTAAGGAGTTGCGCAGAATATCTTCGAACGAAACTGTGGTCATTCAAACTTTTCCGGGGAGTGATACAGTTTCTGGTTACGTCGATTCCGCTGTGCAACCAGGAACTGTTTACACCTACGAGCTTGTGATTGTGGACAGTTCGGGTAACAGCAGCACTCTCGTCTTTCCGGAGATGAACTTTTCTCCGCGTGTTCGTCCGGCGTTGAAAAATTTCGCTGCAACCGCCGACCTGGAGCAAAGGACAATTATCCTGAAATGGGATTTGCCGGTGCAAGCGGTCGACCGGATCATCATTTACAAAGGAAAAGAGGGAGAACAGATTCGTTCGTTCAAAACGCTGAGTGGAACGGCGTCGTCGTATATCGACAATCAGTTGTATCCGGGAAATGTGTATGTCTATAGGGTGAAGGCGGTGATGAAAGACGGTTCCGGAACGGTTTTTAGCGAGATAAAAGTGATTTTTTAGTATTTATTGTAGTTGCCATTTAAGTATACTTTTGTATCTTTCTTCAATGAAAAGGCCGCAGAAAAGAACAAAAATATACACCCATGCTCAGATCGTAGATAAACTCATTGGGAAGAGAGGAACGCCCGAACGCGAGAAGTATGAAATCGATATTCGAACCTGGCAAATTGGCGATTCAATCCGTGATTTGCGCAAGAAACGGAAACTGACTCAGGAGCAGCTTGGGAAATTGGCAGGTGTGCAAAAAACACAAATATCCGAACTGGAGAACAGTCCCGGCAATATCAATATGGAGACGATTTTCCGCGTGTTCTCCGCATTAAAGGTTGATGTGAAGATTGAGGTGCAAAGTGAGAAGTAAGCCTTACTAAAAATTACAGATCGTAAATAAATTCAACAATCGTCTACGACGGCCTTTCACATTTTTATTCAATCTGGATTTTCTATAGACTCTTCCGATTCCAAGTTTAATAATTGATCGATGTCCGATTCCTTTAACCCAAATTCTTCAGTCTTCTTCTCAATGTATTCTTGTAGTCCTCCTATAAATTCATCAGCGAAGTCTCCATCTTCAGAAAAGACTTCCCTTATCGAAATCGTTTCGTAATCCGCTGTAAGCAGTTTAAAGTGATTAATTATTCTTGCCTCAAATATCTTGATCTTCATATTTTCCAGTGCAGCTCTGTCCTTTTCACCAAACAGAGCGTCCATTCCCGTCATTATTGCGGGAAAAGCAGTCCTCTTATTTACATCGACCATGGTAGCTTTAGCGGCTTGCAGCACTTCATACAATCCAATATTTTCAAATGGAATATTTACATCCTGCAGTGCACCCTGCAAATTGCTGAAATGTGCTTCCAAATAGCCGTGCCACTTCTGAATTACAAAATCCCTATTTTCACTTAAAGCTTCGATTGAATTAATCACACCGGACAATAGATTAAATTGGTCGTTGATATACTCTGTAACAATGATCAACTGTTTTAATCGCTTGACTTCATCCTCTCGCCAAAATTTTCCTTTCCCATTCAGGTAGTTTAATACGGGTGAATCCGCGCGATTGCCTGTAAGTATCTTATCAAGTGTTTCGTGCAAAGCAGTTTTAAACGCCTCGTAGAATTTTGGTTGTTGCGTTGTTGTATCTGAAAAAACATACTCAATACACATGTAATCTCTCAAGTCAGACGGAAGCTCATCCTTATTTTGCGTTATCACTACGGTGCCTCGTTTCAATGCGTGTCGAACACCGAGTTCATACATAACGTTGGGGTTTTTTCCTGTCAAATCCGCAATTACGATATCCGCGTCATTCAAATTTCCAACAATGCCGTCAATAATAGACCCAAAGTTCGAATCAAATCGTCTAACGTCCTTAAATACCGCTTTGCCGTCAATACAATATTCCTCTACCGCCTTTTTAATGACATGTTGATATATGTAGTCGACGTCGTCTTTGCCCAATTCCTTAGAACCGTGGACCATTTTAGAAAATGGCATGATAATAAAACATGATTTCTGCTCCATATAAACATTATTGATCCGGACATGCCCTATTAATTTTTTAATTTATCCAAAAACAGGTCCACTACTTTCTTTTTCTGCTCGTACTCCTTATTGATCTCTGTAACAAATGCAATATTTATCATGGCCTCATATGATTTGTACGTTCGATACCAATTAATAGGAATCAGGATCGCAAACAAGCCATAAAGAGCAAAACAAAATGCCAATCCGCCAGTAGAAGCATTAGGAAAAACATCATGATTTAAAATTGCTATGAAGGTGCCAAACGACCAAATCACGGCTAAGAAAGTGGTCGCTAAACTACTTGTTATATCTGAATAGTATGAATCCAACTTATTGGTCATTCCTTCAATTGCCCGCGATTCTTTCACGCGACTATGCCAATAGACATTGACCACATACCATGCTTCCCTGTTGTCTTTGATTTTAGCAGGGGATGAATCAGGATAGTAAATGCAAATTTTTCCCTGTTGCTCAAGAGAATTGAGAACGTTCTTGTGATTGTAAATGTGCTTCAGTCCCGTCCACCTCATTACAATCCAGTATAATCCAAAATAGGTTATTGAAAACAGATAACCCAATCCTCCGGCCAAAATAAACCCACCGACAATTTCACCAACACCTAAATTCACTGTTGCCGATAATGATTCCTTGAACAAAATTGGTTTCAGAACAATAGCACATGCTATCAGTAGGATCAAATAAACCAATCCAGGAAGTGTATATCGAAGAATTCGTTTTGCTTCATCCATTCCGGTGTTTTTTTAGAAATATACAATGATGTTGCAACTTAACCATTTGTAACCGGATAAATTGCCTAAAATTAAGAAAGGGACGTCCCAACGTGAGAAATTTGAAATCGATATTCGCGCTTGGCAAGTTGGTGATTCAATACGCGATTTGCGAAAGAAAAGGAAACTTACGCAAGAACAACTTGGCAAACTGGTAGGTGTACAGAAAGCGCAAATATCTAAACTGGAGAACAATCCGGGTAACATCACGATGGAAACCATTTTCCGCGTGTTTTCCGCATTAAAAGCTGATGTGAAGATCGAGGTGCAAAATGAGAAGTAAGCCGTACTTTCCTTATTTTCACGCTCAATGAATTCCTCCCTCACCATCGTCATCCCCTGCTACAACGAAGAAAAATCGTTACCCACTGTGGTCCCTCCACTCATGGAGTTTGCCGCGCAGCAGGGATTCAACGTGATTATTGTGAACGACGGTTCGAAAGACAATTCGAAATCCATTCTCGAAAATTTCGCCAAACAGTTCACCCAGCTGACCGTGCTTCACCACAAAGTGAACAAAGGTTACGGCGGCGCGATCAAAACCGGTGTGGCTGCTGCAGATACGGAGCTCGTGATCACGATTGACGCCGACGGCCAGCATAACCTGAACGACGTGGTGGCCATGCGCGACGCGATGATGAACTCTGAGGCCGACATGATCATTGGCGCGCGCGGAACCGGCGGAAGCAGTTTATTCTGCAACACCGGGAAGTGGCTCATCCGCAAAACAGCGCGGATTTTGATTCCGAATAAAATCTCCGATCTCAATTCCGGGATAAAAATTTACCGCCGCGAACTTGCGATGAAATACATTTCGCTGTGTCCCGATGGCATGGCGTACAGCGACGTGATCGCACTCATTTTCATCAACCAGAAACACCTGGTGAGTGAAATGAAAGTGAGCATCTCGCACCGCGTTGCCGGTAAAAGTACAATCGGAATAAGCACCGCGTTTGATACGGTTCGTGAGATACTGAACATACTCATGCTCTTCAACCCGATGCGGTTGCTCATGCCCATTGCCATTGTGCTCATCGTAGCTTCGCTCGCTTGGGAAATTCCAATCCTCGTTCGCGGCGATGGTCTTAGCGTAGGAGCATTGCTGGGAATCATGCTGGGCTTTTTGTGTTTCGTGATTGGATTGCTGGCAGAACAGCTTTCGAAAATCAGGCAACAGGAAATCCGGAAATGATTTGCGATGTATGAAATACGATGTACGATTTTTCGATTGCGCCAAATTATTTCTCAAACAACGATCTGGCAGAGCGAAAAATTCATCGCGCTGTAAAATCGTAAATCCGAAATCGTAAATCAAACATGATTTACCTCGTTCCCGGTCTTGGCGCTGACTACCGCGTTTTCGAAGCCATCCATCTCGACGGTTACGAAACAAAGATTCTCGTGTGGGAACAACCGCTGCCCAATGAGCCTATCGAAGAATATACGAAGCGCATGGCGAAACAAGTCACGCACACAGCTCCTATTTTCATCGGACTTTCCTTTGGCGGACTCATCGCCGCAGAACTCACGAAATTATTTCCCGGATCAAAACTCATTCTCATTTCTTCGATTGCATCGCGGAAAGAAATTCCGTGGTGGAGCAAACTCGGGGCAACCTTGCGGATGAATCATTGGTTCTCCGGTGAATTCATGAAGAAACCGAACGCCGCCATCCGCTGGATCTTTTCGATTGCTCCGGGGCACCAGCGCAAGTTGTTCGACGCGATTCTCCGCGACTCTGATCCTGTTTTTCTTCCCTGGGCACTGAATGCATTGCTACACTGGAAAGGAAACGGCGCGCAACGGATACATCACATCCACGGCAAAAAAGACCGCCTGCTTCCTTTCCGTTTTACAACGGCAGATGTGGCAATCGACGATGGCGCACATTTTATGATTGTGTCACACGGGGAGAAAATTTCGCGGATGTTGAAGGAGATGGTTGGAGAAATTCATTTATCCAATGTTGCTGGAATGAAAAACGGTTGAAACCGTTTGCGAACCCGCTGTAGTGATTGATTATTCCAACCGCTTAAGCGGTTTTTATCAGTTCCTGGTAGTCCAAATGAGCCACTACTTTCTTCACAAGGTTATTTCAATTAAAAAAATACAACACTGTGGAAATTTTTACTCGTTCCACAGTCCATCCAACCACTTTTCCGCAGGTATAACGCTATGGACAACATCCGGGTAGTGTCGCAGTTAAAAAAAACTGTGGGTGTGCCGGCAGCTGCTTCTTCGATCCTGACTTCAATTCCACCTTTGTATCTGAGGCAATTGCATCGCAAAAATATACACGAACGTACAGCGTCACATGCAGTCGGGCTGTGATAGTCCGGCCGAATGATATGTTCATGGCCTTGCTCAATCCGCTGGCAAGATTATTGTCGCGAATGAAAAAAACATTGCCCGGACGACTACTCTGTCCGGTTGAGAAAGTCAAAATAGAAACGATGATCTATCTCATTCCTGGCCTCGGCGCTAACTACCGCGTCTTCGAAAGTATCCACCTCGAAGGTTACGAAACAACTATCCTGCGGTGGGAACAGCCTATGCCCAATGAGAGTTTTGAAAGCTATGCGAAACGAATGACCAAACAGGTGAAGCATACCAATCCCGTGTTTATTGGTCTTTCATTTGGCGGACTTATGGCTGCTGAACTCACCAAATTATTTCCTGAATCAAAGCTTATACTTATTTCTTCGATTGCATCGCGTAAAGAAATGCCGTGGTGGGGGCGACTGATCGCAGCCTTGCGACTGCACCGTTTGTTCTCGGGAACATACGTGAAAAAACCCAATGCGCTTATACGTTGGATTTTTTCTGTGGCACCCGGGCGCCAGCGCGAATTGTTTGATTCCGTTCTGCGCGACTCCGATCCTGTTTTCCTCGAATGGGCATTGCACGTACTTTTAAACTGGAATGGAAGCGGCGTGCATAGGCTGCATCACATCCACGGAAAAAAAGACCGGTTGTTGCCGTTCCGGTATACTTCTGCAGACATTCTGATTGAGGATGGCGCACATTTCACCGTTCTGACTCATCCGCAGGAGGTTTCGCACAAGTTGAAAAACATTCTTGAAGACATCGTTCCCCAGGAAAAAATGGAATGAGCGCTGCAGGATCCGAACCTGTTTTTTTTCTGTTTTCGCCGCATGAATCCTGCTTTAATATTCCGCTCAATTTGCACCCAAAATGCGCACTTTTCAGTGTTAAATATTCCTATTAGATGTAAATACATATATTTGCATGATCAACCAGACAAACCTTAATTGGACCAATATGAAAACCAAACAAATCCTCATCGGCACAATCACACTCTTCGTTGCAGTCGGATTGCTGTCGTTCAAAGTCATCACACACGCATGGAATGTAAACGCGAAAGATGCGAAAATCACATTCGACATGCCAAACGGAAAACACAACGGAACCGTTGGCGGACTCACCAGCACATTTGAATTCGATCCGGCATCTCCTGAAAAAGCGGTGATCAAAGCAATCGTTCAGGTGAGCGAACTGAAGGCAGACAATGAAAAACTGACGGAGCATTTACACAGTGCAGATTTTTTCGACATGGCCAATCACCCGACCATTGAATTCACTGCAGAGACTGTAGCGAAAACAGACAGTGGGTTTGTTGCAACGGGTAAACTGCACATGCGCGATTCAATCCGCACAGTTGCTGTTCCGTTTAAGTTTATCCAGGACGGAAAGAAAGCAACGTTCAAAGGAACGATGGACATTTTCGCTGGCGATTTCGGCATTGGCAAAAAAAGCGACAAAGGAAACGACCGCGTTCTTGTAACGATCGAAGTTCCTGTGAGCGAAGAATAAGACGTTATTGTGTTGAAACATAAAAAAAGGTTCCGGGATGGAACCTTTTTTTATTGAGCGTCATTGCGGGCAAAGCGAAGCAATCTCTTCTTTGAAGATGGGATTGCTTCGCTTCGCTCGCAATGACGTGCACTTCGCTCGCCATGACGTACTGCTTCGCTTCGCAATGACGTTACTTCTGCACCGATACCCTCTGCACGCTCATCACACCATCTGCAACAATACGCACGAGGTACATTCCGGATGCTTCATTCTCCAGCGAAACCTGCTGAACAAATCCCGCAGCGACAGCACCATTGTTCGATGTGTAAACAATCCTTCCCTGCAGGTCAGTGATTTCAATCACCAGCTCAGTTACGTTTTTGTTTAACACAATGGTAAACGTTCCGTTGTTCGGATTCGGGTAAACGCCAAAACCTGCTTCAGCCGAAGGATCGATACCGGTGCACAACTGCACATCAATACTCACCGAATCCATTCCGCTGCATCCCAGGGAATCTGTGTATTGGTACACGAGTACGTGCGTGCCCATTCCTGCAGAGTCCGGGAAGAATGAACTTCCACTGGTTGCAGGTCCCGTCCACGCACCACCTGCCGGTGATCCGAATAACGCAACAGCTGCATCATCAAGACAAACGGTTGTCATCGCTGCACTTCCAACTACAACCGGAAGAGGATTGATTGTTACGTTGGTGGTATCGCGACCCACGCATCCGTTTATATCCATTACAGCTACATCATACGTGCCGGTTGCCGATACCGTAATGATTTGTGTTGTCGAATTATCGCTCCATAAATATGTACTGCCGGAATTTTGCGCATCCAATGTTATGCTGCCTCCGCATTGCGCTGTATCAGCACCCAGGTTGACTATGGGCAGTGCATTTACATCGATCGAAACTGTTGCTGTATCTGCACAACCAATAGAGTCGCTGCCGATTACTGTATACATCGTTGGTGAAGTTGGTGATACAACTTCTGTAGAATCAGTACCACCGGAACTCCACGAATAGATGGTTGCACCGGTAACAGTTAGTGTGGCTGAAGAACCCGCACAAACTGCCGACGTGTTTGATGTTGCAGTAATTACCGGATTCAGATTGACCGTGTAAGAAAACGTTGCCGGCGCGCTGGTTCCGCAAGGATCCGTAACAGTTACACTCGCAGTGCCTGATGCCGTTCCAACATTCACTGTGATTACGTTCGTTCCTTGTCCGCTTACAATCGTTGCGCTTCCCGGAACAGACCAGTTGTATGAAGTAGCGCCCACAACTGTAGCAGCCGTTAACGT
>DATHKF010000190.1:0-3435 GCA_035489505.1 Bacteroidia bacterium
CAGTGTTCCCAATGGAGTTGCACCGAAACAGTCGTCGTTTGCAACCTGTGCAACCGAATACGAACTGATCAATGAAACAAGGAATAAGGCGAGCGTTTTTGTAAAGTTTTTCATGGGGGCTTACTTTACTTTGCTTCGTGTTTGAACTTCGATGAGGATTCCGTCGGGCGACAAACGAAAAACAGGTTTGGTATCGAATGCGGGTTCCTCCGTACGCACGCGATCGGTTTTTACAGCAATGCCCTGCGCCTGGAGTTCGTTGGCGGAAAGCAACTCCACGTTCAATCCATTCTCAAAATGCAGTGTATTCCGCTTGTCGAAATAGCGGTATTTGTCAAGATCGGCTTTGGCCAATGCATCTTCGTATGGAGTTACATGCTCAACAGTTTCGGGGTTGAGAATAACCCATGTTCGTGTTCCCGTGAACGCTAAAGAAGCACTCACGAAAATCAGCAGCAGCAAAACGTGTTTCATGACAATAGGGGGTTATGATCAAAGATCAGGGAAAAGATACAACAAAAAATGGATGGAAAAGGGCTGATAATCAGATTTTAAAGCGTCTATTGTCCCCGGAATACAAACCAGTTCGACTGCCTCCCCGTAGAATTCTTCATCATCCCAATCGTGTGCATCGCACTTCTTTCATCGCGGTACCATCCTTCATCCCAGCTGCCCATGTCCACGTAGAGCGCATCGTTGATCCCTGATTTTTTCAGAACATCTGCAAATTTCTGCAAGGTGCACGGCCATTTGGTTTCTACAACAACCGCTTCTCCGTTCAATATACAAATGGCGCGGCGCTGAAACCTGCTTACGTCTTTGCGAAACACAAGCGGCTGACCATCCCGCACCATTTGAATCTGCTGGAAGAATGAGGACGATGTCCGTTGTATGGAATCAATGAGTGCACTGTCGAGTGTTGCTCCCATCTCTGTTCCGAAAATGCGCGTTTTCCCTGTGGAAGTTGGCGAAGGAATAATAATTCCACCGCCCAGGTGGTGATTCACTGTGCGCACAACCGTCTTCCCATTCTCAATGAAAAGTCCATCGATCTTGTTATTCTCCAGCAAAGTAAATGCTGCGGCGCAACAGAAAATAACGTCCTTCTCTGTTTTGAGCGGACGTTTCGATGTGAGTGCTGCATGTGCACCAACCGGAATGTAAAACACGATATCGAGCGTGTCGATGGTCACAACAGAATCACGGATGTACGATGACCGCAGAACAATTGTATCTCCCGTGCTGGTCACTTCAGGCGCATGCGTGCCGGTACAGGTCCACGAAAGGAATACGGGAAGCAGTAGAGTGAAAAGTGCGATCTTTTTGGGTAATGGGTCAGGTTGATTTTTTATCAACCACATAAGGAACATAGTGTACATAGTTTCTCAGGTGTAAGAATGTTTGAGTTCACATGAGCATCCAACATTGCCTTTGGCAATGCTATGTGTGCTTAATTTTGAGCTATGCCTATGTTTGCTATGTCACTCGTATGTGGTTAATTATTATTTAAAATTGACCCGCTACCTCTTTTCAAGCTTCTTTGCTGATAAAATTGGCGAGACGATCGCAGATCGGTTCCCAGCTGTAGTAATCGCGTACGAACTTCCACGCATCGTCGCAAATGGAAACAGCCAGTTCGGGATGCGAAATTAATTTGATGATCGCCGCTGCAAATTCTTCTTCGGAATCGGCAACCATAATTTCTTTTCCGGGTGTTGCCCGAAGTGCGTTGTTGGAAAGGGGAGTGGTTACGCAGGGAATTCGCATGGCCATTCCTTCGAGCAATTTATTCTGCAAACCAATGCTCGACTGCATGGGCGCAACCAGTATGCGCGAGCGGGCAAAGCTTTCGCGGATATCGTCGACCCAGCCGGTCACGGTTACATTTTCAGATGCGAGTGATTTTACGGCTGACGATGGATTGGCGCCGGAAATCAAAACTTTGATCGCCGGATATTTTTCCACCAGCAACGGAACAATTTTCTTCACGAGAAAAACGGCACTTTCCACGTTGGGTGGATAATTCATATTTCCGTTGAAGAGCAGGTCGTATTCTTTGTGGCGGTGCAGCGAATGGAAATAATTAATATCCACTCCATTGGGAATCACCGCAATTTCCGAAGGTCTTCTCACGGGCATTAATTCGCGGTCCTGCTCGGAAATGATGGTGTGCCGTTCAAACTCGTTGAAAATATCGCGCTCGTAACGCGCCACACGTTTCATCTCGAAATAGAAAGCGGGTTTCCGGAAAATGTTCACTTTCTCCAGGCGCCGTTCCATGCCTTTGGAAAACACGTCCATGAAATCGACCGTGCGGATAATCGATTTGTGTTTCCGCGCATATTCCGCTGTGCGGATAAGCTGGCAGTAGATCCGGTCGGGTTGTATTTTTTCCACAAGCCGGTCGATCTGTTCCTGCACCGTCGACGAATAAAACCACGCCACCTGCATGGGCATTTTACCGAATACACCGCCGAGCATGTTCATCATCATTTCACCACGGCTCATGTAGTAGAAATGAACTTCGCTGCAGTATTTTTCGAGCTGCTGTTTCGCGTCAGGGTGAAGGTTCGAACCGTTCACGCAGGCCAGCGTAATGTCGAAACGTTTCGACAGTTCACGCAGCTGGTAATACGCACGGAGTTTGTCGCCCTTTTCGAGCGGCCACGGAACGCGTGATGTGATGAATAATAATTTCTACTTACCGCTCATTGCGTGAGGATGGTTCTGTAAAAATCACATAATTTTTCGGTAACGCGAATCAATTCGTGATGTTCAGCGGCAGTTTTTTGCGCATTCATCCCCGATTCACGGGCCAGCGTATCGTCCTTGAGCAATGCAATGAGTTTTTCTGCAAATTCACCCGGCGCAGAAACAACATGCAGGTCAACGCCTTGCGTAAAGGCGATGCCTTCGGCGCCAACCGGTGTAGTTACAATGGGTTTGCCTGCAAACATGCCTTCAACCACTTTTACTTTTATTCCGCCTCCGCTGTGTAACGGAACAGCCATCACCTTGTATTGCGCCATGAACGCCGCAGCGCTTTCCACTTCGCCGTGAAGAAAAACATTGGGAACAGCTGGAGGTTGAGTGGTATCCATTCCCTTACCCGCGAGGTGAAGTTCTGCTTCCGGAACCTGGTTCAGCACAAGCGGCCAGACTTTTTCCATCAGCCAGTTTATTCCGTCGCTGTTCGGTTTCCAGTCCATCGCCCCAATGTGAAAAACAGTTTTTTCCTGCACGGTACCGTGTTGCGGAACAGGAGACGATCGCATGGCAAAAGTGCTGGTATGAAAATTTTTCCCCGGACCAGCGAGGTATTTCAAGCGTTCTTCATCCTGCGTGGTGATCGGAACAATGACGTCGACCAGGTTCAACGCATTGCGTTCGTGCTTCTCCAGCTTTGTCGCCAGATCCTGGAACCATGTGCGTTTG
>DATHKF010000191.1:0-5546 GCA_035489505.1 Bacteroidia bacterium
CCAACGTCATAAAACGATCCGCTGCACACACCGCGAATTCCACCGCTCATGTTGAATGATGCAGGTGCCCCCGGAGTTGCCGTGCATTGGAACGAGCCTGCCCATCCCACACTGTTTCCGGAAGCGTTGCTTTTGAAACGAAGTGTTACGCTGTTGCCGGTGGATGTAAATGTTTCCATTTCTGAACCGGTGCAATGTGCCGCAATCAATGGTGCGCTGGTTGTTGCTCCATCGTAAATGAACAATGTATCTGCCGAACCGAATGCATACCCGTACGGAAGAAAAGAGAACTGCAGGAAGTCGCTTGTTCCGGATGTAAATGTTTGCGTGATGTTGGCCCCGTCGCTGTAGTTGGCTGCAGGACCGCCATTGTCGTAAATGACTCCACTGCACGCAGTAACTGTTCCGCTCGTCAGTGGATAAGCCGTGAGCGGTGGAGTAGTGCAGGAAATATTGGCCGCCCAACCTGTGCCCGTTCCACTGACGTCTGATGTAAAGCGGAACGTGAGCGAAGTTCCGGATGAAACGATCGTACCCGGATTCGCAGTGTACACTCCAATCACGGGGTATGCGGTAGTTGGTCCGTCGTATATATACAGGCGGTCGCAGCACGTTTCGATATTCAGAAAACTGAACGCGAAGCTTAGCCGGTCGCCGGTTGACGAGGTAAACGTCATCGTTGTGTTTTCGTTGTTCCCATAATTGCCCGCGCTGCCACCGGCATCGTAGTAGGTGCCCGTGCAGGTAGTTACGGATGAGGTGCTTTGATTGTACACCTGCGATTGCGCCACGTTACCAAAAAACAGCACGATCACAAGCAGGAAAGAATCGCGTAAAAATTTCATGAAGTATAAAGATTTAGTTGCAAAGTTAAAGCAAGCGTTGTTCCTATCTTTCAAACGACGGTCGCAGGTACGGTATGAAGCCGGACGAAAAAATTCACACGGTTGTTTTCCAGCACATTATTGTCCGGATTGTGAACTCATACAAATACCGTTTTCTTATCTGTCTGATCAGTCGTTTGTGTTTGGAGCATCCGCCGCCGCGGATGCGTCGCCACAGATTCGCAGATTACGCAGATTTTGAGATTAAAAATTAAGCATTTAATTTTTTTAATCTGCGAATCTGTGGCAGCAGGCCGAAGGCCAGGTTTCGATTTGAATTTCTCATTCAAACACCGTGCAACAGTTTTAACGGACAATACTGATTCGGTTAGCGATGGAGACCGCTGGAAATGACTGACCCCGCACCAAAGCACGGGGCCAACCAATCGTTTTATACCAAAATTTATCCCTGCAATTCCGAAAGACTTAATACGTCATTCCCAGGTTGAAGAAAACAAACGCCCAGATATCCGCCCATTCCTCGATCTGCTTGTCAGTTGGTTTTCCCGCACCGTGTCCTGCGTTTTTGTCAATGCGGATGAGCACCGGTGCAGAACCTTTCTGGTGTTCCTGCATGGTTGCTGCAAACTTGAACGAGTGTGCCGGCACCACGCGGTCGTCGTGATCACCGGTTGTAATTAACGTTGCCGGATAATTCGCGTCTTTCACATTGTGCAGTGGCGAATACGCCATGAGGCATTTGAACTGTTCTTCGTTTTCGCTCAAACCGTAATCGCTGGCCCACGCGCGACCAATCGTGAATTTGTGGTAACGCAGCATGTCGAGCACACCAACCTGTGGAATACACACTTTGAACAGATCGGGACGTTGCGTTTCTACGGCGCCAATCAGCAGGCCACCGTTTGACCGGCCGGTTACTGCGAGTTTTTCACTGCTGGTATATTTCTGTGCAATGAGAAATTCACCGGCGGCGATAAAGTCATCAAACACATTTTGTTTGTTGCAAAGAATTCCGCCTTCGTGCCATTTCTCTCCGTATTCATCTCCGCCACGGATGTTGGCCACCGCATACACACCGCCGCTTTCGAGGAACACGGCGCGGTCAATCCGGAACTCCGGCGAATAATGTTGATTGAATCCGCCGTAACCAAAAAGAAAGCATGGATTCGTTCCATCCATCTTGATTCCTTTTTTGTGCGTAACGAACATCGGAACTTTCGTGCCGTCTTTGCTTGGGAAGAATACCTGTTCAGTTTCGTATTCGTCCGATTTGAAATCACATTTCGGCTGGAAATACAAATCCGTCTTGTTTGTATTCAGGTTGTATTTGTAAATCGACGGAGGACCGGTGAACGTTCCGATGCCAATGAAAACAAGACTGTCTTTTTTGTGCGCACTCAGTTCGTTCACTGAACAGATGTCAATACCTGTAGGGATTTCACCAGTCTTTTTTCCGCTGCGATCATACACCACCAGTTTCGATTTCACATCCACGAGATAGTGTGCGATGTAGCAGTTTGGTGCCATGGAAAGTCCCAGCATGTAATTTTCACTTTCCGGGATCACTGTTTTCCAGTTCGATTCTTCCGGGTGATCAAAGTCAACTTCAACCAATTTGAAGTTCGGCGCTCCGTGGTTTGTACGGATGGTCATTTTGCGATCGACAATGTCCATGATCGTATAATCATCGGCAGTATCTTTCAACGGAACAATCATTTTGAATTCCTGGTTCGACTTGGAAAGATCCTTCACGAGCAATCCGTTTCCGTGCGTCGATTTGTACGAATACACAATTAACCAGTTCTGGTCATCGGTTACGTCGGGACTGAAGCTGATGTCGCCGTTTGAGTCGTCTTTGTAAATGAGCTGGTCTTTGCTTTGATCATCGCCAATATTGTGATAGAAGATCTTATGGAATTTATTTTCCGATGAAAGTGCGCTTCCTTTCGGCTCATCAAAACGGCCGTAGAAGAAACCATCATTTTTCCATGCGGCGCCCGAGAATTTGATCCACTCGAGATGATCGGAAAGTTTTTCCCCTGTCTCGATATTCATCACATAAAATTCTTCCCAGTCGGAACCGGCTTTGCTCAATGCATACTGGAGGAATTTTCCATCGTGTGAAACAGCCCATCCGCCCATTGAAGTTGTTCCATCAGCAGACAATGTATTCGGATCAAGCAGCAGTTTTCCTTCGTTGGCCTCCACCGATTCTTTGTAATACAGCACGGACTGGTTTTGCATGCCATCGTTGCGCGTATAGAAGTAACGGCTTCCCCTGCGGTATGGTGCGCTGCGTTTTTCGTAATTCCACACCTGCTTCAGGCGGTCGCGGATCTTATCGCGGAAAGTAATTTTCCCGAGATAATCGAACGTCACTTTGTTCTGTTCATCCACCCATTTTTTCGTGGAATCCGAATTGTCGTCTTCCAGCCAACGGTAAGGATCGGCTATGGTCACTCCGAAGTACGTATCGACCGTATCCACTTTGCGGGTTTTCGGGTACGTATAACCGGTTTCTTCGGCCACGCTGGACGAACAGGATGAAAGTGCAATTGCACCACTGGTGAGAAGGAATAAGGTACGTAGCATAGGTTTTTTGAATGAGAACCAAATTTAACGGTATTTTCCTGTGAATTACCGCTTTATGGACAAACGGAAGATTGCGTGTAAGATCGGCTAAACTGCTGTGAAATCGACATTCATCTTGTTACATTTGCCCTTCAATCGCAATTTTATGGAACCCGCAAAGAAGGAAAAGACGCAACCGAAAACACAGAAAGTCTATCGCAACTACAATGGCGACTGGGACCAGGTGGAAGGAGAGGAAACGCCCGATACTTCAGCGTTTGTACTCACGTACGACCGCGAGTTTACCAAAGCCGGTGAACTGGTGTTTGAAATTGAGTACGATGCACAGAGTAACGAGGTGCAGAAGCAATTGAATACATACAACGAAAAAGAGAAGATTGTCAGGCACGAGTTGTACAACGAAGGAGAGCTCGTTGAAACAATTGTGTTTGAATATGATGAGAAGGGAAACCTCGCCAGCGAATACCGTGAGTTTGAAGAAGGTTATCCTTTGAAAACGACTTACGCCTACGACGATGAAAACCGCGTGATCGAAAAACGTGTTGAGGATTCGGATGGTGAACTGGAAAAACGCGAAACATTTGTGTACCACCCGGAGTGGAAAGAGAAAATGGTGAAGCACGAAATCTACGACGAGGAAGATAGACTCACCACCGTAGAAGAAAATGAATTTGAACTGCGCGACGGAGAAGTAAAGACGAAGAGCCAATCGGTGAGGGACAATACGATCAACATCACGCGCAAAACGGTTTTCTACGATGCGAAGGTTCGGGAAGACAATATCGCGTATGTGACGTACAACGAAAAAGATAAGGCCGTTGAACTTTTCAAAATGGTTTACGATGAAAAGGGCCGCGAGATCGAAGAGCGTTCAGAATCTGTGAATGCTTCTGAAAATTTTGAAGTATACTACACCTACGACGATGAAGACCGTGTGATTCACCAGGAGCACCGCCAGGAAGACCGCATCCTGAGTAAACACAATCGTCGCTTCAACGAGAGAAGTCTGCCATCGTTTCATGGGTTCCGTTCCGCGAGCCGGGGAATGCATGTTGACTTTTTCGAGTACAGCTATTTCGATTAGTCCGTTCCGGGTTGAAAAAGGTTCGGGCAGCAAGGAATTTCTTTTTTTGATATCGCTAGCCCAGCGCTTACGCATTGGGCTAGCGATATTTCGCTCCTACGGAGCTCCGCATCGACTTCGGAGAAGTCGCATGTCGCTTGAACGAAGTGAAAGGTTTTTTCCCGACCCTGAAGGGGTCGAAGGTTATTACCCGGGGGTAATAACACAAATAAAAAAAATCCTTGCTGCAGCAGGCGCTAAACCCAGAACCCGAAACTCTTTAACCCGAAACTATTCAAACACCACATTCCCAATCCTGATCACCACCTTCGTCCCGAGCGAATTCCCCTCCCCATCTTCCAGGTCAATAATCTCCATCGAGCTTTTCGGTTTTCCCGGTTCATTCATCTGTTCCAAACGCTCGCGTGTAATTTCCAGCGCCGCCGACTTATGATCTTTGCGTATTCCGGCTTCGTACTCCGCAGCTTTTTTGCGGCCAACGCCGTTGTCTTCCACTTCACACACAATGCAACGCTGCTTGCCGTTTGTTCCGTTGATTTCTCCTTCGAGCATGAAGCGGATGTACAATTCACCTCCGCCTTCGATTTTGTGTTTGAGCCCGTGAATGATTGCATTTTCCACGAAAGGCTGAATAAGCATCACGGGAATAAACGTCGACTCATGCGGAATCCGTTCATCGATATCAATGTGAATACCAAATGGATGTCCCTGGCTCATCGCTTCGAGCGCGGTGTAATTGTACAGCAGTTCTGCTTCCTGTTCAATGCTTGTGTACGATGTGCGCGAGTTCTCCAGCGTCATGCGCATGAGTTTACCGAATTTGGCCAGGTATTTCCGCGCTTCGGCTGCATCGTTGCTCGCAATAAATCCGTTGATCGATTGAAGCGCATTGAAAATAAAATGCGGGTTCATCTGCAAACGCAATGCTTTCTGTTCGAGTTCCAGCATGTGTTTGGCCAGTGTCACTTTCTCCAGCTGTTCTTTGTTGCGCTTCTGTGCTGTTTTCAATTGCCAGCGGAAAATGA
>DATHKF010000192.1:0-2162 GCA_035489505.1 Bacteroidia bacterium
TGAGGCTCTAAAGAGAAAAAATACCGGGGCTATATCTATGTGTGAACATACTTCTGGAGTTGTTTAGTAACATGTCGGCTCCCGGTATTTTCCTGTGGAAGTACAAAAATACTTCTGGGAACAAACATACGAGGAACATAGTTTACATAGGTGCTGTGTGTCAGAAAACAATAGTTCACATAGTGAGCGTCTACAACGCTATGTGCGCTATGATCTTACTGACGCCTATGCTTTTCTATGTTCCTAATGTGGTTTCGTTTTTTTTGCTCAGTAGATCGCCCGGTCAATTCAGGACACAACAATTCGCACCTGTCGAAACCGCGACAAGTGCGAATGTTTGAATCCTTGAATTTTGAATCTTTGAATCCTCAAATCCCTTATTTCTTCGTCCACAAATTCCAGTCCTTATCGAACTTGCACCAGGTTCCATCAGAATCCTGCCAGGTCCAATCCGGAACCTCCACCCACGTTTTTCCACCGTCGGCCGACCATACGAGTTTTCCTTCATTGATCTTCAGCCATTTTCCTTCTTTGTCCTGCCACATTCCGTTGGGAACCGCAGCCCAGGTTTTTCCCTCGTCCGTCGACCACCAAAGTGATGCGTCCTTCGTGTTCAGTTTGTACCAGGTTTTCTTTCCTTCGTGCAAACCAGCCCACGTTTGTGATTCTGATTTCATCCATTCCGATTCACCAATAGTGACTGATGGATTTTCATTGTCCGAAGGACTCCCTGCCGAGGAAAATTTGTTCACCGCAACAACATTGGTCGCAGCAAAAACGAGCATCGCAACGCCCGCACATACAATTAGCTTTTTCATGATATGGGTTTTTTAGTTGTCCGAAGGACTCCTTCGGAGTGTGTTATCCGAATTACGAACTGGACACGTTCGCGGATTTCGACCGGTGGAAAATTCACGTTAAGTCCCGTGCCGGCGGGGAATAAATTCCACAGCCCGCACAGGTTTCCTCCAGAATTCCACTCTATTTTTGAGGACATGAAAATTCTACTGGTTGAAGACGATCCTGAATTGCGGCGCAATATCCGCCAGTATCTGTCGATGGAAGGGCATCTTGTGGAGATTGCCGGTGATTTCTCCAATGGCCTGAGCAAAACCCTTGATCACGATTACGATTGCCTGCTCGTGGACATTACCATTCCCGGTGGCAACGGGCTTGAGCTTGTGAAAGAAATTAAGAAATCACACCCGGCTACCGGAGTCATTATCATTTCCGCAAAAAATTCGCTGGATGATAAAATCGCGGGGCTCGAATTGGGTGCCGACGATTACATTGCAAAACCATTTCACCTGTCTGAATTGAATGCCCGTGTAAAATCATTGTCGCGCCGCATGAACCAGTTTGGAAGCAATGAAGTTGAGTTCGGCAAGCTGCGGATCAACACCGATTCACGCGTGGTGATTGTTGAAGGAAAACAGGTCTGGCTCACGCCCAAAGAATACGAACTCCTGCTTTACTTCATTCACAACCGAAACCGCGTGCTCTCGAAAGAATCCATTGCGGAAAGATTGTGGGGCGACGATATCTCACTGACCGGCTCCTATGATTTTATTTATTCGCACGTCAAAAATCTCCGGAAGAAACTGAACGAAGTCGGTTGCAACGACTACGTCCAGGCGGTTTACGGAACAGGTTATCGATTTTCCGGCGCATGAAATTACTCACCCGTACCACGGTGCTTTACGTTGTGATCACGCTGCTCGTATTTTCAGCAGGCAGCGCCATTTTCTACAATTTTCTCCGCGATCTTGTTGACGAAGAAACCACGGAAAGTCTTTACATGAAAAAGGCAGCTGTACTGGAAGCTTTGGAACAGGACAGTGCACCCGTTGCAAATTCCCCGTTGGCTGATGATGTACACATTCGTCCGGTCATACAAGAAACTGCAGAAAGCACTACGGATACCATGATCTATGAAACGCATGGAGAAGAATTGCTTCCGTTTCGCCTGCTTTCTTTTCCGTTCGAAAAAAACGGCCAGTGGTACAGGGTCACGGTACAGAAAATGATGATCGAATCGGACGACCTGGTTGAAGGGATTTTCATTTCATTCATCTTCGTGCTCGTCGTACTTGCTGTGGCGATCATTGTTTCGATGCAAGTCGTCTCGCGTCGTATATGGAAGCCATTTTTCATGACGTTGG
>DATHKF010000193.1:0-4985 GCA_035489505.1 Bacteroidia bacterium
GATCATCATTCTTCACCGCCATCTTCACCAGGTCAACGCTGTGACGGAAACGTTTCAGGATCGTGAACTCATACCCACCGAATTCTTTTTTCTCGTTCACAGCAGGAATGCGCCCGAACATCCAGTTCAGCAAACCGGAAACAGATTCGTAATGCGGACTTTCCGGCAATGCAATCGGTAATACGTCGTTCACGTCGGAAATCGAAGCCATAGCGTTCACGATAAATTCCGTGTCCGATTTTTTCTCAACGGCCGGTTTTTCTTCATCGTATTCATCCTGGATTTCGCCAACAAGTTCTTCGATCACGTCTTCCATGGTCACAAGACCCGTGATGCCACCAAATTCGCTGGTCACAATCGCCATCTGGATATGCAGCGTCTGGAATTCACGAAGCAGATCGTTGATGCGTTTGCTTTGCGGAATAAAATGCGCGGGACGGATAATTCCTTCGATGTCGGCTTTGGTCATGCGCGACAGCTTCATCAGCTTCAGCAAATCTTTGGTAAAGATCACGCCGATGATGTTATCCAGCGAATCGCGATAGACCGGCATGCGCGAATATCCTTCTTCAATTACGCGGTCGAGAATTTCACGCGGTTCTGTTTCTACGTCGAGCGCAGAAATTTTTGTACGCGGCACAAGAATGGATTTCACCACGCGGTCATCGAACTCAAACACGTTCTGGATCAGTTCGTGCTCCGACTGTTTGATCGCGCCGCCTTCTTCCGACTCGGTAAGCAGCAAACGCAGTTCTTCTTCAGAGTGAATGTCTTCGTGCTCCGGAGTCATGTGGATTCCGAATAAACGAAGCGTGAGCCTCGTGAGCCGGTTGATCATCCAGATGAACGGAGAAAATATGGTATTGAAAATCCGCAGCGGCCACGCCACGATCAACGCTGTTTGCAGCGAGAAACGGATGCCCATTGTTTTCGGAACCTGTTCGCCAATCACCATGTGAATGATCGTGATCAGACCAACGCCAACGATCAATGAAATAGTATGAATCACTTTTTCACTGATAGTAATATCCAGTTTAATAAACAATGCCGTGAACAGCTTGGTCATGTATGGCTCACCTACGAAACCGAGCACGAGACTGGCAATGGTGATACCCAACTGGCAGGCGGAAAGATATCCGTCCATGCGGTCGATGATGTGCCGGACAAGCCGTGCGCGTGCACTGCCCTGGTTTATCTTGAGATCAACTTGTGAGGAGCGGACTTTTACAATGGCAAATTCCGCAGCAACGAAGAAAGCATTCAGAAGTACGAGAAAAATAATCAGTAGTAGGTCGGGACCCATATCGACGACAAATATACGCAGAATCGGGATTCTCTGTGAATCAGCTAGTTATATATTAAGAGCTATTCTTGTTTTGTACGTGATGGAGGATCAGCAGAGTGGCATTTTTTTTACCACAGCGACACGGCGCGGAGTAAATCGCTACGCGATTTAACCCAGTACCAGAATGCTGTTTATGAAATGATATCGCGCAGTGATATTTTCCATCGCGTGCCGCACGGGTAGCGGTGAACAATAATGAGCGCCGTGCCGCCGTGGTAAATTTTTAACGCGGAGGTTATACCCGCACACCAATCACACAAATATCATCCACCTGCTCAAACTGCCCTCTCCACGAATCGAACACCACCTCCAGTTCACGTTTCTGGTTGTGTATTTCCTGCGCAGCAATCTGCGTCAGCAGATCGCGGAAACGGCTGCTCTTGAATTTTTTTCCTTTCGGTCCGCCGAACTGATCAGCGAATCCATCGGTGAAGAGGTAAAAGCAATCACCTTCGTTGAGTGAGATCACTTCTTCTTTGAAAATTTTCTGGTGATCGGCATCACCGCCCACAGAATATTTGGAAGGACGGAATATTTCCAGGCGACCGGTATTTCGGAAAATAATGATGGGACGGTTTGCGCCGCAGAAAGTCAATTCGCGTTTGGTTTTGTCGTAAGCGCATAAAGCAATATCCATGCTGTCGTGCATGGCCGACAAGCCATCCTGGTGCAATTGCTGGCGAATGCCGTCGTCGATCAGGTTGAGTATGCGTGAAGGAGCAAGTTGTCCTTGTTCGGCAATCACCGAAGTCAGTTGCGAAGCGCCCAGTACGCTCATGAACGCTCCGGGAACGCCATGGCCGGTACAATCGGCAACGGCAACCAGCTGAACATTGTTCGTGTGGTGATACCAGTAGAAATCGCCGCTCACGATGTCTTTCGGCCGGTAAAAAACAAAGCTATCCGGGAACGCCTGTTTCAATGAATGGTCATCCGGAAGAATAGCCTGCTGGATCCGTTTGGCATAGCGGATACTGTCTGTAATGTCTTTGTTTTTCGTTTCAATCTGGTCGTACGCAAACTGCAAACGGTTCTGCGATTTGCGGTTTTCCCTTGCGCGTACAAGAAAAAATGCAACCACCAGGATGAGGATAACCACGCCAGCGATAATGAGCAGTTTGAAGAACGATCGTTCCGATTCAGACTTGATCGCATCTTCTCGCTGCTGGAGTTTCAATTCCTCGAGTTGTTTCGCCTGCTGATCCATATCGTAACGCGCACGCATTTCTTCACTGTGGCGCGCCGAAGATTCATTGAGCAGCGAGTCTTTCAGATTGATCGCAACATCCGCATACTTTAAGGCTATATCCGGTAGCCCCATGTTCCTGTATACCGACCAGAGTTCGAGTGCCGCGTCGAGCTCGAGACTCAATGAGCCGGTAGCTTTTGCAAGCGAATCTCCGCGGAGCAGGTATTCAACACCTTCATTGTATTTGCCTTGTTTATTCCGGAGTTTTCCGTAAGCGATCCACGTGCTCGTAATCCCGGCCTGGTCGTTCACCCGTTCGCGGTATTTCAGCGAGAGCTCAAAATTTTCTTCTGCTTCTTTGAATTTGCCCTGCAGGAAATAACAATCGCCCATGTTCTTGTGAACGATCCCCAGTCCGCGGTAATCTTCCGCCTCGGTTCTCAGGTCAAACGAGATCCTGAAATAGTACAAAGCGCTGTCGTAATCACCACGCGCCTCGTGGATCGAACCAATGTTGTTATACGTACTCGCAAGGTCTTTTTTATTTCCCGCTTTCTGTTTGTACACGATCGCCTGGCGGTAGAAACGCAACGCATCATCATACTTTACCTGGTTCATGTACACTGCGCCAATGTTGTTCATGATCTTACCCATCATTCCGGGATCCGAATCTTCATTGAACTTCGCGTATTCGAGGCACCGGTAATAATGATCCAGCGCCTGCGTGTAATCGCCCATACTGTTGTACAGCAGACCGAGATGCAAAAGAGATCCGACTATTCCGTCGGTGTCATTCACAAATTCCCGGTACGCCAGCGATGCGTCGAGGTATTTTTTGGAATCCTTGAATTCGCCCGTCCGCTGGAGAAGGTATCCGTACCCGTTCTGGCAATCGTCGAGACAGAAAGTATCCTTCACGGATTCCAATTGATCAACACCTTTTTGAAAATAAATTTTTGCCTCTTTATTTTTTTGCGCCTGGTCGTAACACAATGCGGCGTAATAATTCCATTCGCCAGCCGAACGGACATCCCCGCTTTTTTCAGCTGCAAACGCTTTGTCGATACAGATTTGCGCAGCGCTGTCGGGATTGATCTTGCGGATCGCGGCCATGTACGTCTTTCGCGTTTTCCGATCCTCCGGATTTTTCTTCAGGATGGCCTCACAACTATCTGCCTTGGCTTTCTGGGCAAACAGTGGAATGCCTGCAAATGCCACAGCAAAGCAGCACAGCAACATTCTCACAACAAGCACGCGTAAAGTTGATTTCATACGTACATGCAAAATAGGAATTCCGTCTAAATTTCCACGCAATGGGTGATGGATCGTATATTTGAGCATATGAAACAGGAAAATACAGACCTGTCGAGGTACAATAACAGTTGGTTTAAACCGGGAGGAAGTGTTATCTCGCGTGCTTTGTGGTACCGTCTGAGTTCTGTTTTTGTGAATTCGCGGTTTCCGTTTTCCGGATTTAAAAAATTCCTGTTGCGTTTGTTCGGTGCAAAAATCGGGAAGGGCGTTGTGGTGAAACCAAACGTCAACATCAAATATCCGTGGAACCTTGAAGTAGGCGATTACACCTGGATCGGTGAACACGCGTGGATCGATAATCTTACCTGGGTGCGCATCGGAAACAACTGCTGCATTTCGCAGGGCGGATTTTTACTCACCGGCAATCACGATTACGCGAAACCAACATTCGACCTGGTTGTAAAACCAATCGTGCTCGAAGATGGTGCATGGGTAGGAGCGAAGTCGGTGGTTTGTCCCGGCGTGACCATGAAAACACACGCTGTTCTTTCCGTGGGATCCATCGCCACTTCCGATCTTGAACCGTGGGCGATTTACCAGGGAAATCCTGCGGTGAAAGTCAAAGACCGTGAATCGAAAGACTAAATCTCAAAAAACAAATGATCAAATATTCAAAGGTCCCGATAAATAACACGCGTTGCTTTGGAACTTTGGTAGTGGCTCATTTTGGCTATCAAAAAACGCTTAAGCGGTTGAACGATCTGGGGTTGTTCATTGCCGGGGGCTTAAGCCCCCGACAATGAGATAGCGGATTTGCTAAACGGTTTCAACCGTTTTCCGTTCTTGCGACATTGAATAAATTATTTCAAACTGAGCCACTAGCGGAATTTTGACAATTTGATTTTTGAATTTTTATTTGTTATGAATAAAGTGGAAGCACAAAAAAAGATCGAAGCCCTTCGCAAGGAACTCGATGACCATAATTACAAGTATTATGTTCTGGCAGAACCGTCGATCAGCGATTTCGAATTCGATAAAAAGCTGGAAGAATTAATTGCGCTGGAGAAAGAACATCCCGAGTTTTTCTCCGCCGAGTCTCCTTCGCAGCGGGTAGGTGGAACCATCACGAAAGAATTTAAGACGGTGAAGCATCGTTACCCGATGCTGTCGTTGGGAAATACGTACAGCGACGAAGAA
>DATHKF010000194.1:0-3249 GCA_035489505.1 Bacteroidia bacterium
CGATCAGGTTACGATCATTGTCGATGCGTTGCCTACAACATCTGCCGCAGGAACAGATCAAACGATTTGTTCTTCATCTGCAACACTTGCAGGAAATACGGCTGTAGTTGGAAACGGATTGTGGACATTGATCTCCGGAACCGGAACAATTACAACTCCATCGTCACCAACTTCAGGTGTGAACGGACTTAGCGTTGGTGCAAATGTTTTTGAGTGGACAATCACGAACGGAACGTGTCCGTCATCCTCAGACCAGGTAACAATCACGCGTGATGCGATTCCATCTCCGGCAAACGCAGGGATAGACACAATCCTTTGTACAAATACCGTTTCATTGAATGGCAATGTTCCCACAACCGGAACGGGTACGTGGACTTTGAGTTCCGGTTCAGGAACAATTGTTTCGCCGTTTTCACCAACAACGACTGTACTTGCGTTAGGAACCGGAGTCAATGAATTTCAATGGACGATTTCCAACGGAGTGTGTCCCTCGTTGCACGATACCGTAATTGCAGAAGTCGATGGCATTCCAACCACCGCAAATGCAGGAGCGGACCAGGTGATCTGCTCATCTTCCGCGACATTATCCGGCAATACCATTGTCACCGGATCAGGAACGTGGAGTTTGATTTCCGGAAACGGAGTGATCACGAATACAGCTTTACCCAATTCAACAATCAGCGGGATGACTCCCGGCATGCATAGCTTTGAATGGCGGGCGATCAACGGAACTTGCCCGGCATCAGTGGATACAGTTGTCATTACGGTTGATCAGAATCCAACAACGGCCGCTGCAGGAGCAGATACCACGTTGTGTTCTTCTACTGATACGCTTTCCGCAAATACAGCGCTCGTCGGAACCGGAAACTGGACACTCGTTTCCGGAAGCGGTGTGATCGATAATCCATTCTCACCCATTACTGCAATCACAGGTCTCGGAACCGGAACAAATATTTTCAGTTGGACAATCAGTAATGGAACCTGTCCTTCTTCTTCAGACCAGGTAGCTATCGTGCAGGATGTAGAGCCATCCGTTTCGGTTGCCGGCGCAGATCACAACAGGTGTTTTGATCAGGATACATTGAACGGAAATGTTCCATTGAGCGGCGCGGGATTGTGGACCGTAATTTCCGGTGGGGCGAATCTTGTTTCGCCGTTGTTACCGGTATGTGCGGTGAATGATCTCACGGCGGGCGTAAATATTTTCGAATGGAAAATTTCTAACGGTACCTGTCCATCGTCAGCGGATACCGTTCACATTGTTTACAACGAGGCTCCGTCCCCAGCGGCAGCCGGTTCAGATATCCTTGCATGTGAAAACAATGTTACACTGCAAGCCCAAACTCCCCTGGTTGGTGGTGGAGTTTGGGACCCTATTGGAGGAAGTCCTCCGCTTGCAGATTCTTTAAATCCAAATGCAAGCATTTCACTTGCGCCCGGAACATGGTTTTACGCGTGGACAGTCACGAATGGATTCTGCGTTTCACCAACCGATACTCTTTCGATCACTGTCTATTCACTGCCGAGCACTGCGCTTGCCGGAAACGATCAGCTGATCCACACATCATTTGTTACATTGAATGCAGAGCCGGCAGATACCGGAACCGGAACATGGACATTTGTCCAGGGTTCGGGAAGCATTGAAAATATACACGATCCGTTCACGCGCGTCACGAATCTTTCTCCCGGGGTAAATATCCTGAGGTGGACAACCTCCAATGGAGTTTGCCCGGAAAGTTCCGATGATGTGCATATTGAAAGCTTGCCCCTCATCGTTCCGGAAGGCTATTCGCCCAACGGAGACGGCGTGAACGACAATTTTGAGATCTCCGGCCTGCTGGAGTATAATGCTGTTTCCCTCGAAGTGTTTAACCGTTGGGGAAATGTTGTTTTTGTGAGTGCCGATTACCGCAACAACTGGAATGGAACAGGAAGGAACGGAGAAACGTTACCCGACGATATTTACTACTACATTCTCCGCGCGGATGAAGGAATTGTTTTCACCGGCTTTGTCGCCATTAAACGTTCCGTACAATGAAAAAATTTACGGCGATTGTACTTTTTATTTCCCTCACGGTGCAACTCTGCGCACAGTTCAATCCACTGCAAACGCAGTACATGCGCAATCCGCTGGTCATTAATCCGGCTTGTGCAGGCGAACAAGGTTACATGTCATCAACACTGAGTGCGCGCAGGCAGTGGATGGGTTTTAACGGAGCGCCGGAAACATTTGTGTTCACACTGCATTCACCGGTGAGAACTTTGCATCACAACGTTGGCTTGCTGGCAGCACAGGATAATATTGCAGTGATACACCGTACGCAACTTCGCGCGTATTATGCGTACAGGATCGTGGGCAGGAAAGTATCATTTGCAGCAGGAATTGCACCCGGTGTATCGTTCATCAGCAATCGATGGAACGATGTGAGTACAAATTCTTCCGGTGACGCGTCATTCCAGGGCAATACGCAGGTTACGCAGTTTGAAATAGGTTACGGCGTATACCTGTCGTCCAAACATTTTTTCGTTGGTGTGAGCAGCCAGGTTGTGATGAATAAATCGCAGGAATCTGTCGTGGAAGATCAACCGTTCCTGCTGTACACCGGTGTGATATTCGGAAATGCGAAGAAACTATCGTGCACGGTTTCCACATTGGGACGTTATATGCTGAGTGGGTATTACCAGGCCGACGTCAACATCAGTTTCATATTGCGCAACCAATTTGGTTTTGGTTTGTCGTACCGTCACCAGGATGCAGTGGCCGCTATGGTCTCATTCCGCATCACGGAACAATTTCAGCTGGGCTATGCGTACGATTATACAATTTCGAACCTGCAAAAGTATTCTTCCGGATCCCACGAGCTGATGCTTCGCTATGATTTCGGGTTCACGGTAAACAGAAAAAGTCCCCGAAGAATATGAGCCGGTTTCTTTACATAGCTATTTTGATATGGGTACCGGGGCACATTCACGTGCAGGCGCAGGAAGCCGCTTCTTCGCTCGCCGGAATTTATTCGGATACTTCCCGTTTTCAGTACGAACGGCTCCTGTTCAACGATCGCGTTTCTGATTTTGGCGTAACCGCTTACCGGTCGGGATATGTATTCACTTCGTCGCGGACAAACCAATTGGTAGTTCGTTACTTCAGCGCCGATTCGGTAAATCCTTTGCTGGATCTATATTATTTCGAAAAAACGGATTCCGGAATGTTCTCATCGCCCCGTTCATTTTCAGATGAACTGAATACAG
>DATHKF010000195.1:0-2662 GCA_035489505.1 Bacteroidia bacterium
CCACAGACACCGCGATCAGTTATCAATGGTTTTTCGGTGATCCGGGATCGGGACCGAACGACAGTTCACAACAGATCAATCCATCGCACATCTACACGGCGTCAGGTACGTACCTCACTATGCTCGTGGCCACCAATGTCTGGGGATGCTCAGACACGATCACGCTTGCGTGCGTGACCATTCCCACGGTTCCCGATGCTGAATTGTCGGCGAACGTTCAACAACTGACTACGATCGATCCAACGTCTATCTTCTCGAACAACACGAGCAACGCAATTAATTACTGCGTTTATTTTGGTGATGGGGATTCGTTGTGCACAAACAGCATGGGGCCGTATACCCACACCTACGATTCGATCGGAACATTTACAGTGATGCTTATTGCGTGGAGTGTGGCGGGTTGCCCGGACACTACATGGCTGACCATACTTGTCGAAGAACCAACAACGTGTTTTATTCCGAATGCATTTACACCTGATGGTTCAGGCCTGAACGATCTGTTCATGGTTTCCGGAATCAATGTGCGTGAATTCGAGTTGCTGATCTTTGACCGATGGGGCATGCTGATCTTCTCAACGACGGACCCGTATCACGGCTGGGACGGAACATTCAAGGGAAATAAATGCCAGGAAGATGTGTACGTGTGGCGGTTGAAGTACTGTGACACGTATGGGATCAGGACGGAGAAGATGGGGCACGTGAGTTTGATTCGTTGATGTGCTCGCCCGCTTCCGTCAACCTCGGCTCCGCTCGGTCTGACAAGTGAACGCTATCCAGATTCGTATATCTACTCTGTCTCGAATCGTTGTTTTCAGAAAACTCCTGTATTGTCCGAAGGATTCCTTCGGAGAAACTACTTGTCAGACAAGCATTAGCAAATTAAAGAGATAGGGCGACAACTTCCTGCACACCCGGCACCATCCGCTTCAGCAACGCTTCAATTCCGGCTTTCAGTGTAACACTTGCCGATGGACAACCGTTGCATGAACCACGCATCTGAACGGTGACAATTCCATCCTTGTATCCGCTGAATGTAATTGCACCTCCATCCTGCTCTACCGCGGGACGAATATACTGTTCGAGGATTTCCACAATCTTGTGTTCCATCTCCGATTGCGGTGCCGCGTGTTCGGTGAAAACTGTCGTTGTTGATTTGAATGAAGAATCGGTATGCACTTCGCGTTTGGGTAATTCTGTTACAACAGCATTTCCTTTTGCGATGTGATCGCGGATAAATTCGCGCAGCTCGAGTGTGATGTCATCCCACGTCAGAGTATCTGATTTCGTTACGGTGACGTAATTCGCAGAAACGAAAACGCCTTTCACGAATGGAAAACGAAAAAGCTTTGCGGCAAGCGGAGATCCTGCGGTTTCTTCCGCAGATAAATATTGTGCAGTTGCGCCGTCTTCGATCAGCATACGGTTCGCTACAAATTTCATTGTTGCGGGATTCGGGGTGCTTTCAGCGTAGAGAACAACCGGGATAGTTGGAGTTTCCATAGTGCAAAGTTAGGCAATAGAAGTGTTTTTTATTGCCGCAAAGGCGCGAAGACCCAAAGAATTCGCAAAGAGAATTGTTAAACGTTCCAGAGACCGCAGAAGAATCGCTTCGCGATTGGTACGGCTGAATAGAACGCGGATGATGCGGATTGAGCGGATTTTCACTGATTGAATCATAAAAAAATCTGCGTTAATCCGCTTGATCCGTTTAATCCGCGTTCCATTGAGAAACACTACCGTCGTAAAAGTTAAGAATCCGTACCGTAATTTAGTGGCGGTATGAAACCGCAGGTCAAAACAGACTTTCTCATCATCGGCTCGGGAATTGCCGGGCTGACGTATGCCCTGAAAGTGGCCGGTACGGGAAAAGTGATCCTCATCACCAAATCGAACGAAGACGAATCGAATACGAAGTATGCACAAGGCGGAATTGCTGCCGTGATGTATTCCCCGGATTCATACGAAAAGCACATCCGCGATACTTTGATTTGCGGCGATGGTTTGTGCGACGAAGAAGTTGTGCGCCTCGTGATCGAAGAATCGACCGCGCGTGTAACTGAACTTGCTGCATGGGGTGCGCAGTTTGACAAAACCCCGGAAGGCGATTACGAACTCGCGAAAGAAGGCGGGCACTCGGAACACCGTATCCTCCATCACAAAGACATTACCGGTTACGAGATCGAACGCGCATTGCTTTCGCAGGTACACGCACACCCGGATATCACAATTTACGATCACCATTTCGCGGTGGATATTATCACGCAGCACCATCTCGGTGTTGAAGTGAACAGCCGTACACCGGGAATCAAATGTTACGGCGCGTATGTGCTGAACACCAAAACGGGTGACGTGGATACGGTGCTGGCGAAAATTACGCTCATGGCCAGCGGCGGCGCAGGACACGTGTATGCCACCACTACGAACCCGGTGATCGCTACCGGCGATGGAATTGCGATGGTGTACCGTGCGAAAGGCCGCGTGGAAAACATGGAGTTCATGCAGTTTCACCCGACCTCGCTCTACAACCCGGGTGAACATCCTTCGTTCCTCATTACTGAAGCCATGCGCGGACACGGCGGGATTCTGCGCACGCAGGACAAAAAAGAATTCATGCAAAAATACGACGAGCGCAAATCGCTGGCGCCGCGTGATATTGTTGCAC
>DATHKF010000196.1:0-6932 GCA_035489505.1 Bacteroidia bacterium
AGCAGTAACCGAGTTCGCGCATCATTTCCATGTCGTAATTCACACGGTCTTCCAGGCGTTTTGCTTCGACGTGTTTGTCAATCGATTTGAAGTGCTCGACCTGTTTGACCATGTCTTCACCAATCTGCTCGATGGCGCCTTTCATGGTATCCGGTGAAGTGACGAAAATGTTAGCCGGATAAATATTCATCTCTTCATATTTACCGAGTACCTGGCCGGTCGTGGTTTCGTACGTTTCGATCTCTTCAATTTCATCACCGAAGAAAAATACGCGCACGACGTAATCGGCGTAAGCGAGATTAACATCCACCGTGTCTCCCTTCACGCGGAAATTTCCACGGAAGAAATCCGCTTCCGTGCGTGAGTAGAGTGAAACAACCAGCTGGTGGAGAAATTTATTCCGGCTGATGCGTTGGCCTTTATGGATGCGGACAATATTTGCATTGAACGCTTCGGGATTTCCGATACCGTAAATGCAGGACACGGATGAAATCACGATGATGTCTTTCCGCCCGGAGAGGAGGGAAGAGGTTGTACTCAAACGTAATTTTTCGATTTCATCATTCACCGAGAGATCTTTCTCGATGTACGTATCCGTTGTTGCGATGTACGCTTCCGGCTGGTAGTAATCGTAATAGGAAACGAAATATTCCACGGCATTTTCCGGGAAGAACAATTTGAACTCGCTGTAAAGCTGCGCCGCGAGCGTTTTGTTGTGACTTAAAACGAGTGTGGGCCGCTGGATCTGCTCGACCACGTTGGCCACAGTAAAAGTTTTTCCCGATCCGGTCACACCAAGCAAGGTCTGAAAGGTTTGTCCTTCACGCAGACCTTTCACCAACTGCTCAATCGCCATGGGCTGATCACCGGTGGGCGAAAACTCTGATACGAGTTTGAATTTCATTTTGCAAAGGTAGGGATAGTTCGGAGTACGGAGCCGGGAGTCCGGAGGCGAAACCCAAAGACTTCGAAGAAGAGTTTTGTAAAAAAAAGTATTCACTGGCGATCTCTCCGAAGGATTTGTGCTTCGCCTCCCATCTATCGTCTCCAATCTCCCAACTAATTCTATCTTTGCGGCCATGATTCTCGGCAAAAAACTTGTGGTTGTTCTTCCGGCGTACAATGCGGAACTCACCCTTGGCAAAACGTACAGCGAAATTCCTTTTGAGATTGTCGATGAAGTTGTGCTTGTGGATGATGCCAGTAAGGACCGGACTATTGAAGTGGCGAAGGAACTTGGGGTTCATCACATTATCCGGCACGAGAAAAACAAAGGATACGGCGGTAATCAGAAATCATGTTACAACAAGGCGCTGGAAATAGGGGCGGATATTGTCATTATGCTGCACCCGGATTACCAGTACACGCCGAAACTGATTCATTCGATGGCCTACCTCATTGCCAATGGTGTGTTCCCGGTTGTTCTGGGTTCGCGTATCCTGGGCAAAGGAGCCTTGCGGGGTGGAATGCCGTTGTACAAATACATTTTCAACCGCTGCCTCACGTTTGCCCAGAATGTGCTGATCAGCCAGAAACTCTCCGAATACCACACGGGATACCGCGCGTTTTCGAAGGAAGTGCTTACGGGCATCAATTACCAGGTGAATTCCGATGATTTCGTTTTCGATAACCAGATGCTTTCGCAGATTGTTTACGGCGGATTCGAAATTGCGGAGATCACTTGTCCCACTAAATATTTCCCGGAAGCATCGTCAATCAATTTCCGCAGAAGCCTGAAATACGGTTTAGGTTGTATGGCTGTTTCGCTGAAGCACCGTTTTAACAAATGGGGCCTCATGAAAAGTGAGATCTACAAGGTTCCTTCGAAACCGTAAAGTAATTTACAGCGGGTTACGGAATTGGGTTATTTTTGGGAAAGCCCTTTTTGCATGAGACATTTCCGATTACTTCCTGTGCTTTTCCTTCTGGGAGCAGGTCTTGTTTTTCATTCCGGAAATGCGCTGACCATTTCCGCGTCGGACAATGACGAGTTTTACTGCAACAATCCGGCTACGATTTCGGGTTCCGGGCAGTTGAGCGGAAACACTTTGCGCCTGACTTATTTCTGGAATTTCTTCATGCCCAACCTCGACGATTTGAGCGCAAACGGGACCGCTATCTGTCAATAAGTTAACTTTTTTTCAACAGCCCCGAAATTCCACTTTCCGTTGCATTTTCTACCCGTTTATTGTCGTATCTTGATCTCCTATTGACTATTCCGGTTTTTTTTCGGAAAATAGATGTCAAATTCTGATTAGTCAAACAAATACAACCAACTCAATACACCAAAAACTATCACATGAAGAAAATTTTATCTCTTTTCGCTGGTGTAGTTCTTTCAGTATCTGCGTTCGCGCAGCTGACTCCTGGAAGCACTGCCCCTAACTGGACGTACCAGGATCTCAACGGTAACACGTGGGATCTTTACACACTGACTGCACAAGGCAAAACAGTGTTTATCGACGTATCTGCAACATGGTGCGGACCGTGCTGGAATTATCACAACACACATGCGTTGCGTGATATTTACAACGAGTACGGACCTACAGGAACAATCGTACCAGGAGAAATCATGGTGTTCTTCATCGAAGGGGATGCAGCGACTACACTTGCCGATCTGAACGGAACAGGTTCTAACACACAGGGTAACTGGGTGTCAGGAACTACGTACCCGATCATCGATCCAGGCTCCGCTACAAACACATTCAACAGCAATTACGCTATTGGTTATTTCCCAACAGTGTACAAAGTTTGTCCGGACAACAAGATCTACGAAGTTGGTCAGGCAAGCCCACAGGCATTGTTGAACTCAATCAACAGCTGCACATTCGCAACTGACGCGTTCCCAAGTGCAGGTCCTTCTGCATTGCAGTGCGCTACCATGTTCTCACCTACATTCGATCTGAAGAACAACGGTACTACAACCATGACTTCATGCACAGTAACTTACACTTATGACGGAGGTACTCCTGCAACTTACAACTGGTCTGGTTCATTGGCTACAGGTGCTTCTACAACTGTAACATTGCCTTCTGCATCATTCACTGCAGCTACACACACCATGGAAGTGATCACTTCAAATCCAAACGGTGGCAATGACAACAACAACACCAACAACCTCCAGGAGTACACGTTTACAATCAACACTGCTGCAGCTACTTCAGCTCCGTTGGTGAACAACATTTCTGCAACTGGCTTCCCGTATGCAAGCTGGCTGGTTAATGATGCTGACAACGCTTACCCTTGGACACGTGTTACAGCAAATGGTGGTTCATTGAAGAAAGATTGCTACACTGACGGAAACGTTGGATCAATTGATGATTTCATCGTTGAGCCTGTTGACATGACTTCACTGACTTCTGCTACATTGACGTTCGACGTAGCTAACCGTCGTTACAGCGCTGCTTATACAGAGAGTCTTGAAGTTCTCGTGTCTGCAGATTGCGGTGTAACATGGACTTCAGTATGGATGAAATCAGGTGCTACTCTTTCAACAGTTACCGGTTACCAGACAACTGCATTCACTCCAACCACTGCACAGTGGAGAGCAGAAAGCGCTGACCTGAGTGCATTCGCAGGAGACACTAAAGTGTTTGTTATGTTCCGTGCTACTAACGGTTACGGAAACAACATGTACGTGGATAACATCAACATTTCCGGTGTTACAGGAATTGCTGACCAGGTTTCTGACAACACAAACATCAGCCTGTTCCCGAACCCTGCAAACTCAACTGCTAACCTGAGCTTCGAACTTGGTTCGAAATCAGAAGTTACAGTGAACGTTTACAACACACTTGGTGAACTCGTTTTCTCTGAAAACAAAGGAGAACTTGCTCCAGGAAAGCAACTCGTTGCGATCAGCACTGAGAATCTTTCTAACGGCATGTACATGGTTGAACTCGTTGCAGGTGACAACACTTCGGTTACCCGCATGAATGTAAGCCACTAATCAGATTAACAGGATAGTTGAAGCCGCTTCGGGAAACCGGGGCGGCTTTTTTCGTGGTGGTTAAAGTCGGCTTGTCGATCACCACCCTATATTTGCCGCGAATTACACGAATTTAGGCTAATTGTGCGTTAGCGTAATTCGTGCAATTCGCGGCAAAATTTAATCCCATTCCTTTGAAATAAACTCTTTACAGTTAAACTGATACACTAACAAATTTTACAACCATTCCATCGGAACGAAAATTTGAAGTAAATTGAACTTTATTTTAAACCACGGGCTGTTTAACTCAACAGGAATCAAGATGAAAAAAATCTACACTATCGCTTCTGTACTGATTGCATTATCTGCCGGCGCTCAATCGCAGCGCATGGTATTGATGGAAGAATTTACGCAGGCTTCATGCGGTCCATGCGCAGCAGCTAATCCGGCATACAACAACCTCCTCAATAACAATACGAGCAAGGTTGTTTCTATTAAATACCAGACCAACTGGCCGGGAGTGGATCCCATGAACGCGCAATATCCATCTGCGGTCAGTTCACGGGTTAACTATTACGGACTCAACAGCGTTCCGTACGCCGTTATGGACGGAGCAGCAGTGTCCGGGTCGAGCTACCTGGGATATCCCGGTAATCTCACGCAGACCAAGATCAACAATGAATATGCTGTGCCTTCGCCGTTCGACATTACCGTAGCGTATTACTTCGATTCGGATATGGATTCAATCTTTATCACGGCAACGATTACGGCCACACAGAGTTTCACCGCAGTGAATTACCTGCGTGCACATATTGTGATGCTTGAACAGGAAATTAATTTTGCCAATCCTCCAGGATCCAACGGCGAAACAGATTTCTACGGAGTTTGTCGCAAGATGTTCCCGAGCGCCAGCGGAAATGCACTTCCATTAACCTGGGCTGCCGGAGATGATTCGGTTTTCCATATTGCAGCAGCAATCCCGAGTTACATTTATGACGTCAACGAAATTGCGGTTGTTTGTTTTGTCCAGGATAATGGGAATAAGGAAGTGAAGCAGTCGGCAATTACTACATCTCCGGTTGGAATTCACACGTACACGTCTGCGCCTTCATCGATCAACCTGTTTCCGAATCCTGCGAGCGAACAGGTAACGATTCAGTTTACGCAGAAGCAGAGTTCAGAAGTTGTTGTGAATATTTACAACGCAGTTGGCGAACTTGTTTCTACACAAAACAAAGGATTGTATTCGGCAGGCGAGCAGCAGATTTCGCTGAGCATTGAAATGCTTGCAAGCGGAATGTACTCGGTGGAATTGATTTCCGATGAGCAGAAATCGGTTTCGCGGTTGAACGTGGTTCATTAACGGACAAGAATTTTTTTTCAGGCCGCTTCGGGACACCGGGGCGGCTTTTTTGTTGATGGGATTAACGCCCTTCGACAAGCGCAGGCGTTAACCGTTAAGGCTTCCTCTCCCAAAACACAAATCCATTCTTCTCATCGATCTTCACAAGCTCCGGGTGATTTTCCCTCACCGTTTCTTCGTGGGTGTTCTTTGAAACGAAATACGCCGGGCGATCAATATTTCCGCTCAGCATCCATTCCCTTTTCCATTCGCGGAACTGTTCTGCCGGAATGAGCGTATTGCTTTTCACTTCCGGTTTTCCGCTGATGTACATCCCGAAAAGACTATCCGCCGTACGATCCGGCTGAACATCGGCGTAGAAGTAATGCGCATAGCTTTTGTACCCGAGTGTTTCTACAAACACGTGTTTGCCGGCTTTCGATTTCCAGAATTCAATGGCGGCGTTCTGCGTGTATTGCTCAACGCCCGGTACTATGACCAGTGACGCAAGCGTGATCACCGCAATTCCGCCAATGGTCATCGTGTAAAGCGCTTTCCGGATTTTCGTTTTGTGATAGCAGTACGCGGAGTAGGCAACGAGAATAAACATCGCCAGGCCAATCATCCATTCCCAGCCGTACCATCCGCCACCGGCGCGGAAACTCGCTTCTGCAAACGGATCTTTCACCCAGCCGCGGCCCGACATCCACGGAACCATATCATCGAAAAACGGAACCAAAAACAAGGCTGATGCGATGATGCAGCCGATGGCAACAAAAATATAAGTCACCCATCTTTTGCTGCGGAACGAACCGCTCTCCAGCTGAATAGCCGCATGCGCGCCGAGATACGCCAGCGGAAAATAACAGAGTGAGGAATAGTGAATGATCTTTGTTTTTACAATGGAAAATAAGATCAGTACCACCCAGAAAAGAATCCGCATCCAGCGCACTGCATGTTGTTCGTACGGAATGAGATTTCCGTTTTTGAAAAATCCCTGCAGCGCAATAACTGATACCGGGAAGCAACCGATGAGCAATACGAACCAGTGGTAAAAGAAATTGTGACCGTGACCGGCATCTTCAGTGGTTAAAAGCCGGACCTGGTATTCGATAAATTCAAGGATCACAATTCCTTTGCCCTGCACAACGAGGCTGAGAAACCAGATCCCGGCCGGTATTGCGGTCACGCCCACGTAAAGCAAAAAATGTTTTGTGGAGATGATGGGTTTTCTTTTGAATGCGAGAAAAACCAGGAAGCACAATCCGAAAATGAGAATAGCGGCCGGCCCTTTGGTCAATATCGCGAGCGAAAGAAACAGCGCGGAATAAATAATCCGCCAGTCGAGGAAAGGTGGATTTGTTTTCGGAATGTATTGATTCGAGTAAACGACGAAATGATAAATCGCGAGAAAGATGAAGAGGTTGAACCACGGATCAATTACGCCTGAACGGAAATAGAAGTGGGGCAGGAGAGAGCCTGCGTAAAACAAGACCCACCACCAGGCAAATCTTTTTCCGGAAATGCGCGAGCCCAGGATGAAGATAACGGCCAGTGTTAATGCGCCACCGATTGCATTCGGAAGTCGCGCAGCAAATTCATTCACTCCAAAAACATTCATGCATGCGGCCTGCATCCAGATGAACAGCGGAGGCTTTTCCC
>DATHKF010000197.1:0-5997 GCA_035489505.1 Bacteroidia bacterium
CAGTTCCGGATGAACAAAACCGGGATTGATGCATCCGCCGCTGTTTCAAATTCTTCTAAAGTTGGAAAGAATGTTTACATCGGTCCGCTTGCAGTGATCGGTGATAACGCAAATATTGCCGATAATGTGAAAATTCATCCACACGTCACCATCGGTGAAAACGTAAAAGTGGGTGAAAACACGATCCTCTACCCGGGCGTAATTGTTTATCACGATTGCGTGATCGGCGCCAATTGTATTCTGCAGGCCGGAACGGTTATCGGCGGAGATGGATTTGGTTTCCAACCCAACTCCGATAACAACTACCAGAAAGTTCCGCACATCGGCAACGTGGTTATTGAAGATCACGTGGAGATCGGCGCGAATACAACCATTGACCGCGCAACGCTGGGTTCGACTATCATTCGCAAAGGAGTAAAACTCGATAACCTCATCCAGATCGCACACAATGTGGAGATCGGTGAGAATACCGTGATCGCTGCACAAACAGGTGTTGCTGGTTCAACGAAAATCGGACGCAATTGCCTGATCGGTGGACAGGTTGGAATTATTGGTCATCTCGTGATTGGAAACGGTGTGAAGATTGCCGCACAATCGGGCGTAGGAAATAACATAGCCGACGAAGAAATTGTACAGGGATCACCTGCATTTGGTATCGGCGATTACAAGAGAAGCTACGTGATGTTCCGGAAACTTCCTGAACTCAGCGACAAGATTAAAGAACTCGAAAAGCAAAAACAGAAATAGTATTTCCCCTGGCATGAGCACAAAGCAAAGAACAATTCAGAAGTCTGTTTCAATTTCAGGTGTGGGTTTGCACACAGGAAAAAAATGCAATCTTACTTTTCATCCTGCGCCGGAAAATCATGGCTTTAAATTTCGTCGTGTTGATCTCGAGGGGCAACCGATCGTAGATGCCGACGTCGATAACGTAGTGGATACGGCACGCGGAACAACATTGGAACAGAACGGAGCACGGATTTACACCACGGAGCACGTGCTTGCTGCTGTGGTCGGAAGCGACCTCGATAATATCATGATCGATCTTGATGCACCGGAAGTTCCTATCATGGATGGAAGTTCCTGGTTATTCATGACCGCGCTCGAAGAAGCAGGTTCGGTAGAACAGGATGCAGAACGTTATTATTTCGAGCTCACTGAAAACCTCACCTTCGAAGACCCGAAGAAAAAAGTGGAAATGCTTGCCGTACCGCAGGACTCGTACCGCGTAACGGTGATGGTGGATTACAATTCCGAACTGCTCGGCACGCAGCACGCATCGATGTACAATCTCGGTGAATTCCGCGAGGCGATTTCCAAATGCCGCACGTTTGTATTCCTCCACGAACTCGAAGCTTTGCTTGCACACAACCTGATCAAAGGCGGTGATCTCGATAACGCCATTGTTCTTGTCGACAAGCCAATCTCTAATGAAAAAATGGATCACCTGCGCCAGGTGTTCAACAAACCGGATGTTGAAGTCAAAGGACGCGGCGTGCTGAACAATACGCAGCTTCATTTTTTCAATGAGCCCGCCCGTCACAAGCTGCTCGACATCGTTGGCGATCTTGCATTGGTTGGTGCACACATGAGAATTCACGTTCTCGCTGCGCGTCCCGGCCATGCAGGAAATATCGATTTCGCGAAAAAACTGAAAGCCCTTGTCAAAGCCGACAAGTCCAAAAAAGTTCAGCACTCATTCGATCCGCAATCACCTGCGCTTTTAAACACGCAGGAGATCATGAAAATTCTTCCGCACCGTCAGCCGTTTCTTTTTGTCGACAAGATCATTGAGCTCACACCAACGTACGTGGTGGGTGTAAAAAATATCACCATGTCGGAATTCTGGACGGGCGGACATTTTCCGGATGAGCCTATTTTCCCTGGCGTGCTCCAGGTTGAGGCCATGGCACAAACCGGTGGAATTCTTTGTTTGAAAACAGTTCCTGACCCGGAAAATTACCAGACGTACTTTCTGAAAATCGAAAGTGTAAAATTCAAAATGAAAGTTATTCCGGGTGACACCTGCGTGATGAAACTGGAATTACTTACGCCGATCCGTCGTGGCTTATGCCACATGAAAGGCACCACATACGTAAACAACAAAGTTGCGTCGGAAGCTGAAATGCTTGCGCAGATTGTGAAAGTGCGTAACATTGAAACGAAGAAAAACGAGCCCGCCGCTGTATGATTTCTCCTTTAGCTTCTGTTGATCCGCAAGCAAAAATTGGCAATAACGTCACCATTTCACCTTTTGCTTTCATTGAAAGTGATGTGGTGATTGGCGACGATACGTGGATTGGCCCGAATGCCGTAATCATGAACGGCGCACGCATCGGGAAGAAGTGTAAAATATTTCCGGGTGCAGTGATCAGCGCCATTCCGCAGGACCTGAAATACGAAGGTGAATTAACCACGACTGAAATCGGCGACAACACCACGATCCGCGAATGCGTGACATTGAACCGCGGCACGAAGGATCGCTGGAAAACGTCTATTGGTACTAATTGTTTGCTGATGGCGTACGTGCACATTGCACACGATTGCGAAGTTGGCAACAACGTGATTCTCGCAAACTCGGTTAATGTGGCTGGTCACGTAGTGATTGAAGATTGGGTTATTCTCGAAGGATATGTGGGCGTTTCTCAATTCGTGCACATTGGCGCACATGCATTCGTGGCGGGTCAATGCGGTGTGCGTAAAAACGTTCCGCCGTTTGTGAAAGCCGCACGCGAACCGCTGGCGTACGTGGGTGTAAACTCGGTGGGATTACGTCGCCGTGGATTTACCAACGAGGCTATTCTCCAGGTGGAAGACATTTACCGCACATTGTACGTGAAAGGTTTGAACGTGACGAACGCTGTGGATGTGATTGAAAAAGAAGCGTCGGAGTCGAAAGAAAAGAATCATATTTTGGATTTCATCCGGAATTCGAAGGATGGGATTATTCGCGGGATTTCGTAGGCGATATAATTGGTGCTTCTTAATGGTACACGGAATACACTGAACTCACGGAATTTCAGGGATTGAATCGCTACGCGATTGGTGCTTCTCAATAGACGCCCTTCGTCAGGCTCAGGGCAGGCGCCACCGCAAAGCCCGCAAAGGAAAACGCAAAGGTTGTTGGTGTAGGAGGCAAAGGGCGCCAAGAAATCGCTGCGCGATTATGTTACTCAAGCGATAGTTGCGTAACAATTTAAAATCCGCAACAATCCGCTTGATCCGAAAAATCTGCGTTCTATTAAACAGGCAATCGTAGAGCGATTCCTCTGATATGTTTTCTTTTTTCAAGTGCCCCCTTGGCGAAATCTTTGCGTGCTTTGCGCCTTTGCGTCTATTCTTAACTAATTTCGCATAGCACCATGAAAATTTCCCTCAACAAAATCGGAAAGAAATTTGGCCGGGAATGGATCTTCCGGAATGTGAATCATGAATTCGCGGAAGGCAGTTCAACTGTGATTCTCGGCGCGAACGGTTCGGGAAAATCGACCTTGCTCCAGGTTGTTTCTGGATACGTCATTCCAACCGAAGGTGAACTTTCGGGCACATCCGGAAATGAAATCATTGCACAGGAGAACTACCACGATTTTTTTTCGTTCGCATCGCCTTACGTGGAACTGATGGAAGATTTTACATTTCGCGAATGTGTAAACTTCCAGGGAAAATTCCGGAAATGGAAAGGCGGACTCGACGAGAAAAAAATTCTTGAATTGAGCGGTTTGCAATACGCGGCGGATAAACAGATCCGTCATTTTTCATCGGGTATGAAACAGCGGGCGAAACTTACGCTGGCCATCCTGTGTGAATCTGAAGTGTTGTTGCTCGATGAACCCTGTTCGAACCTCGATCATGCGGCCCAGGAATGGTACGCCACATTGATGAGCGATTTCCGCGATCATCAAACCGTGATCGTTTGTTCCAACCAGGTGAAGGAAGAGTATTTTTTCTGCACCGCCGAGCTTCGCATGGAAACCTTCAAAACGGCCTGATTCCGCAGGTATTTCGCTTGAGGGATCAACCGGGAATACCTATCTTTGGCGCCCGCCGTCCCTTATATGGAATGGCAAATACATCTAAACAAAAACGATTAAAAACGGATTACAATGGCTGATACCGGAGACGTAAGCATCGGAACATTCCTGAAGTATAACGGAGACCTTGTACAGGTTGTAGAATGGCAACACCGTACACCGGGAAACCTTCGCGCATTTTACCAGGGCAAAATGAAAAACCTGCTCAACGGAAAACTCGTAGAGAACCGTTTCCGCTCAGGTGAAGGCGTTGAAATCGTATACGTGGAATATAAAAACCTGCAGTTCATTTACCCGGAAGACGAGAACATCGTGCTGATGGATAAAGAATCATTCGAACAAATTTACATTTCGAAAAGCATGGTTTCAAACGGACTTGAATTCCTGAAAGAAGGCATGGACGTGAAAGTATGGTTCGAAAGTGAACAACCGATTTCTGCTGAAGCGCCATCAACTGTTGAACTCATCATCACGTATACCGAACCCGGCCTGAAAGGCGATACCGCCACGAACACATTGAAACCTGCCAAAGTAGAAACAGGTGCAACCGTGAACGTGCCGCTTTTCATTGGTGAAGGAGATAAGATCAAGATTGATACGAAGACAGGCGCGTATATGGAACGCGTGAAACAGTAATTCAGTGCGCAGTGCGCAGTAAAATCAGTGCGCAGTGTACAACTCAAATAAAAACGCTTTTTTGTTGACTTCCCGACTGCGCCCGAAGTGACAAAAAAGCGTTTTTCTTTTATAAGACAGTAGGGCTAACCTACTGCGTACTGCGTACTCATTTTACTGCGCACTACTGATTCCTCGGGTTCTTCCACTCTTTAGTCAATCTCTCCACCGAACCACTCACCCGCTCTTTCCTCGTTTCTTCGCGCTTCGCGGTTACGATCCATTCCACGTATTCTTTTTTGTTCGTGAAGGAAAGTGTATTGAAAAATGCTTCCTGCTTTTTATTCTTTTTCAATGCGGCGCCGAAATCTGCCGGCAGGTTCACGATTTTTTTCACGGGATCAATCCAATCGAAAATCTCGCGCTTCTTCGGTACGGCTTCTTTCTTCGCATCGGCTTCGCTCTTCAATCGCATTCCGAACGTAGACCAGGTGTCGTCAAAAGAAATCAGGCTGATCCATTTCAGGTCGTGTTTCAGCAAACTGTCCCATCCTTTGTCGCGCGTGAGGTCGGTCTGAATTCCGGAAGTTCCCTTCGGGTAAAATATCCAGACCATCACTTCGGGCTGAAGCATTTTCAAAATTTTGCCCAGCTCTTTTTCCATCTGCGCTTTATTCTCAACGAACCAATGAATCTGCGTGGCGCTCTTTGCATCACTGGCCATTTTTACACCGGCCGGAAGTTTGCCCAACGATTTCGCGTACGACTTCGGTTCGTGAATTGTAAATAGTCTCGCGCCTGATTTTATTTTCAGTTTATCTGCAATTGAAGTGGCCATATTCGATTGATCGGTGTTCGATTTCCGATGAAACAATTTTTGATTTTTCCACAGGTGCGGAGAATTCAAAATCGAAAATTAATTACCAGGTAAAATACGTGTATTTCGTTACGGTGAGATTGCGGTAGAATGAATAACCTTCCCACCTGATCATTAATCCCTTCTCATTGAACGACGTGGTTTCAACGATGCTGTTATGTTTGTACCGCGTTATCACCTCCACGATTCCGAATTCCTTGTCCTCGTACTTGAATGAGAACGAACGGTCCGGATCAACTGGCACTCCGTCTACCTGGAATGTATCGTCGTACGAAGTATAATACGTGTTGCAATACCGCCGCACTTTTTCGTGATACACAGTTCCGTTTTTGTATTCGTACCAGATACTGTCTGTGCAGGGATCACCTTCCTCTCCGGGAGGACGGCCGCGGCGTTCTGTATTGTGAATGATTTTGCCTTGGGCATCGTATACCCACGTATAATCATCCCAGCATTGCGTCATCGGACTCCACC
>DATHKF010000198.1:0-3481 GCA_035489505.1 Bacteroidia bacterium
CCAACGATGAATGCTTCCTGGATGGGTGTATTGAATACACGGTTGTCGCCAAATTTTTGTGCGAGTGTTGCGGCTTCGCGAAAAACGCCACCGAGCCGTCCGCCAACATCCTGGCCATACAGCAAGGCTTCCGGATGTTTCGACATGATTTCCTGCACAGCGAAAAGTGCAGAGTCGACCATCACGGTTTTTTCTTTGCCTTGCGGTTCACGGATGCCTTTCTCTTCGGTCACCGGCGTTGGTGCAAAATCGTGCAGGAACAAATCTTCCGGTCGCGGGTCTTCTGCTTTCAACGCGTTTTCGTAATCTTCACGGACATGTTCTGCTGCTTTTATTTCGAGTTCGTTGAGTTCTTTCTCATCGAAACCGTAAACCAGCAATTGTTTTTTCAATCGCGGATAAGGATCTTTCTTCGCTGCTTCTTCAAGATCATCGCGGTACCATTCCTTGCGGACACCGGACGTGTGGTGATTCAGCAACGGAACTTTGGCGTGCACCAGGAACGGGCGACGTTCCTTCCGGATTTTTTCGATGACTTCTTTGATCGTCTCGTACGAACGGAAAAAATCGGTTCCATCAATCGTGCGCGTTTCAAGTCCTTTGAATCCCCTGGCGTATTCGGTTGCATCCTGCGCACGGATCTCTTTCGCGTTTGCAGAAATATCCCATTCGTTGTCCTGAATGAGATATAGAATGGGTAATTTTTTCAGTACCGCCATCTGGAATGCTTCAGCTACTTCGCCTTCGGTGATTGACGCATCGCCGAGCGAACAAACTGTCACGGGATTTTCTCCATCAAAATCCTCTGCGAGTCCCTGCAGTTCCAGGTATTGCACGCCCATGGCAATTCCGGTTGTTGGAATCGCCTGCATGCCCGTTGCCGAACTCTGCATGGGAATTTTCGGCATGTCATCGCGGCGCAATGCCGGGTGCGAATAATATGTTCTTCCGCCGGAAAACGGATCATCGCGTTTCGCCATCAACTGGAGCATCAACTCGTAGGGAGTCATGCCGATGGAAAGAAGAATGCTGTCGTCGCGGTAATATGCGGATAGAAAATCCTGTTTCCTGAGCTGCATGCCCAAGGCAATCTGTATGGCTTCGTGCCCGCGTGAAGTAGCATGAACATATTTGGCCGTAACCTCTTTGTTCGCCTCGTAAATTTCCGCCATGGCTTTGGCCGTACACAAAAGTTCCCAGGCCTTTAATGCGACAGATACGGGAAATGAGCCTGTTTTCGTGCGATTATCACTCACTGGAAGGGACATATTCGGTAAAAAGTGTGTTTTTAGGTAAGAATGTGAAGTTAAGGAAAAGTTGGGAAGAAAGTAGGCAAGCAAAAGAAGTAGGCGGGTAGGTAAGTCAACGGGTCAACTACTTGCCTGCTCGCCTACTTTCTGACTCGCCTACTCCCTTGTTACCTTGGCGTGTTATAGTTCCAGAAGACCTTCTATGCCCAACCAGCCTACATACGAACTGATCCGCAAAAAAGACCCGGGCGCGGTATCAGTATTGTATGAACGGTATGGACGGAAACTGGCGGGATACGCAATCCGGAAATGGAATACGACTGAAGACGATGCGTGGGACGTGACTTACAAAACATTGTTCCGCGTGATGGAAACTTCAGTTAATTACACTTTCATCAGCGAAGAGAAATTCTCTGGTTTTGTGTTCACCGTTTTTGTGAATTACCTGCGCAACCTGTTCCGCGACCGGAAAAAACTTCCGGAGTTTGTGCGCGAAATGGATGAGAAGATTGCGGATCAGTCAGTGAAGGAAGAAACTTCTCCGGCGGTGAACCTGCTGAACGAGGCACTGGACCAACTGGAAGACTGGGAACGCATTTTATTGCTCATGCGCAGCCAGGATGTTCCGTACAGCCGCATTGCTGAAATCACAGGCAGACCGGAAGATAATCTCAAAGTGTATTACGGACGACTGAAAAAGAAACTGGAAGAAATGTTGTCCGAAAAAATGAACGCATTAAACAAGCAACGCACATGAAAACAGGAACAGAACATACCGAACCTGTGGGGTTTGATCAGCTTCTTTCGCTTGCGTTGCTCGAACGAAACGAATTGTTTAACGAAACAAACAATGAAATTATGGCACATAATATTCTCTCTCTGCCCGGAGAATTCCCGGCGGCGGAAAACAAACAGGTCCTCGAAAAATTAATTTCAGCATTCGCGACGCGCGGCAAAAAGTACAGGTGGTGGATGAACCTCGTGATACTTTCTGCACTCGTCACTTCGGTTGTCCTTGTTGCCGGAATATATGGCGGCACAAAAACCGAAACTGTCCTTGCGCAAAGCATCCTGCCACAGCAACCCAATGAACCTGTTGAACAACTGATCCTTGCTGCGGGCAAACAGCCTGAAGAAAAAACAATGAAGCGCGATGAAAACATTGTTCTTCCCATTGCAACAGATTCCGCTCATGAAGTCAACGAGACACCGGTAACACCTGAACTTCCGGCTCAATTTTCGAAGGGTCATACATTCTTCCGTATACCCGAGCCTTTCGAAGAAGAAGCCGAAGTGCCCGTACTCAGCGAAGCTGAAAAGAAGAAAAACAACAAACGGAAGCTGGAGATGTTGCGCGACATCGTGAAGAGAAAATCGTTTGTCAATGTGTTATCGGGCCCGGCGTGGAGAAACGGGGAACGTTTCCAGGTGAATCAATTTTCGATGCAAAATTCGGAAGTGTCCAACTGGCAGTACACTGTTTTCCTGAACGACCTGCTGATGGACGGACGCAATGATGATTACACCGCAGCAAAACCGGTGAATGGAAACTGGAAAGCTGTTGGCATCCCTGAATTTGAAAACAATTATGCCAGCGATAAAGGTTTTGAAAAATTTCCTGTCCTGAATATTTCACGTTCAGCAGCGGAAATGTATTGCACCTGGCTCACGAAAGAAATGGGCGAAGCGATTGATCAGAAAGATGTGAAATGGAATAACGCTACGCGTCCCGAATTCCGTTTGCCTTCCGACATTGAATGGTTGCGTGCCGCACGGGGCAATGACAGTACGCTCCAGTTTCCCTGGGGAGCAACAGTCAATGCCTTACAGAACTCACACGGATGTTACCTGTGCAATTTCAACTATTCCATTTCGAAACCGGCGTTAGGTACAGAAGGCCCTATAGCATCGAAAGGATCGCGAGGATGTATCAGTCCAAAACCGAATACGCGGAATGTAATTACCACCGCCGGCCGGTCTATTGACACGCTCGTTCTTGCACCCGAATACGCCTACAACCCCGCGGTATTCGGACATTACCTGCTCATGGGCAATGCTGCAGAAATGGTTTGGACGTACGACCGCGATGCAAAAGTTGTTGGAGGTGCCGCGCGCGCAATGGGCGGTTCGTGGTACAGTCATGCTGATGAAGTGAGAATAGAATCGAAGCAGCAGTTTGAAGGAATCACCGAGGCGAATGTGTGTATTGGGTTCCGGTGTGTGATGGTTGT
>DATHKF010000199.1:0-5191 GCA_035489505.1 Bacteroidia bacterium
CGCCCAGCTACAGTGTGCGGATACGGCCCTCGTCTGCGACTCGATCTTTCCGTAAATATCCTCACCAATCTTGCCGTGAACAAAGGCGAGATCACGGTGTTTGGCGGCGAGCAAAAACGCCCGAATATTCACATCCAGGATATGACGGATCTGTATTGCATGCTGCTCGAACTGCCGAAAGAAAAAATTGCCGGCAAGATCTACAATGCAGGCTACGAAAACCACACCATTGCGGAAATCGCGCAGATGGTGAAAAATGTGATCGGCGACCAGGTGAAAATTACGACTACACCTACGAACGATCACCGCTCTTACCACATCTCTTCGGAGAAGATCAAAAATGAGATTGGCTTTGTAGCCCGTCACACGATTGAAGATGCAGTGCGCGACCTGAAAACGGAATTCGATAAAGGAAATATCCCGAATTCGTTGACCGACGACAAATATTTCAACGTAAAGCTCATGCAGCACGTAGAGCTCCAATAATTTTTTCGCATGTCAACAGTTGTCCAAATGCAAGTCCCATACATTAACCTCAGTCTCCAGCACAAAGAGATCAGGGCGGAGATACTCGAACGTATCGGCAAACTGCTCGACAACGGGCAGTTCATCATGGGCGAAGAACTGTCGGCGTTTGAAAAAAGTTTCGCTGAATTGTGTGGCGTAAAATATGCGATGGGCCTTGCGAATGGTACCGATGCGCTTTTCCTTGCCATGATGGCGCTGGGTATCGGCAAAGGCGATGAAGTGATTACCGCACCCAATTCATTCCTCGCTTCGGCATCTTCGATTGCTATTGCAGGAGCTACACCGGTTTTCGCTGATGTGCTCGACGATTTTAATCTCGACCCGTCGCGCGTAGAACAAGCTATTACGCCGCGTACGAAAGCCATTATTGTTGTGCATCTCACGGGCCGCCCGGCGAAGATGGACGAACTGATGGCCATTGCGAAGAAAAACAATCTGCACATCATTGAAGACTGCGCGCAGGCCATTGGCGCTACCTACAATGGAAAAAGTGTAGGAAGTTTCGGAACGTTTGGCTGTTTCAGTCTGCACCCGTTGAAAAACCTGGCCGCCTGCGGCGATGGTGGTGTGATTACAACAAACGATGACGCGCTGTTCCAGCATTTGCAAAAAGCCCGCAACCACGGCTTACGCAACCGCGACGAATGCGAATTCTGGAGTTACAACTCGCGCCTCGATAACCTGCAGGCTGCGATTCTGAACGTCAAAATGAAAGAGCTGGAAAAATGGACCAGCCGTCGCCGCAACATTGCTGCAATGTACCAGCAGAAATTAAACGGCACAGGCGATCTCATTGTGCCGATGGATCACGGGAAAGAAAAAGCTGTTTACCATACCTTCATCATCCAGACCGCAAAACGCGATGCGCTGAAACAATATCTTGCTGATCACGGCATCGACACCAAAGTGCATTACCCGGTTCCGATCCATCTGCAGGATGCTGCAAAATACCTTGGGCACAAAAAAGGTGATTTCCCGGTTACGGAAAGGCACACAGCCACCATGATGAGCCTTCCTGTATTTGCAGAGCTCACAGACGAACAGGTCAATTACGTGGCGGATACAATCGTTCGCTTTTTCAAGAATATCTAATCCGCTCTTTCGAATGCACAATCTCAGTCCTGAAGATTTTAATGCTATTCTTTCATACAAGGAAACGCTGATCAGCAATGCACAAAAGCTGAAGAAGCTCGATCCGAATGATAATTACTGGCAAGACCTGTCTGACGAATCCAAGATGAGCAGAAACGGGATTTTCCTGGAAAGCAATATGGTGAGTTCGTGGATAGCCAGCACACGCAAGCCAAAAAGGATACTGGAAATCGGAACCCGCACAGGTGGATCGCTGGTCGCATTACTAGGCATGTACAGCGCGGATGAAGCGAAAAAAATCGAGAAAATTGTTTCTTTCGACATGTGGCGCGAATATATCAGCACCACACCTTTTGCTTCTTTTATCTCGCGCCTGCTGGGCAGAAAAAGAAATGTCAATATCTCTGAACGCTTCCTGAAAGCAGTTGGTAACCGCATCGAAAAGAATTCCACGAACAAGGTCCGCAATAACTTAAAGGCGTTTGATATTGCCACCGAAAAGATCCAGTTTGTTTCCGGCGATTCGAAAGTAACGGTGCCCGATTATTTCAAAAAAAATCCAGGCTACAAGTTCGATTACATCCTGGTTGATGGTGGTCATGATGAACACACAGCCGCCGTTGATCTTGACAATGTAGTGGCACACGTTGAGAAAAACGGTGTGATCTTGTTTGACGACATCATGCCGGAAAGCTATAACCTGATCGGCGTCTGGAATATCTTCAAAGAAAAGAACAAAGCTGATTTTGACTTTTTCGAGATCCATCACCGCAAGGGAATAGCCTGGGCCATCAAAAAATAAGCGTTCTTTCGATTTCAGACGGAAATACCCAAAATCCCGTAGCGCCTCAGTTTGGGCTAACGCCGGTTGATCAATCACCACAATATTTTTTGCCGCGAATTACACGAATTACGCCAATGTACAATTAGCGTAATTCGTGTAATTCGCGGCAAAATTTAATCCCGTTCCTTTGAAATCCCAGCCTCCGGTTCTTCCCGATTAATTCGGTACTTTTGTGCCCTTATTCCCACATATGAAAACATTGGTTACTGGCGGCTGCGGCTTCATAGGCAGTCATATGGTTGATCGCCTCCTGAACGAAGGTCATGAAGTGAGCGTGATTGATAACCTTGCTTCGGGCAGCGTACGCAATCTCGAGCATCACAAAGGAAATGAACGCTTGTCTATACACATCGCGAGCATCGCAGATTACGACACCATCGAGCCCTTGTTTGCCGGCGTCGATCGCGTGTTTCACCTCGCTGCACTGGCCGATATTGTTCCTTCGATCGAACAGCCGAAAAAATACCACGACGCCAACGTAAACGGCACAATCAACGTTCTGGAGGCATGCCGCAAACACAACGTGCAGCGTATTATTTATGCCGCTTCGTCTTCGTGCTATGGCATTCCCGACGCTTACCCAACACCTGAAACAGCGCCTATCCAATGCCAGTATCCTTACGCCGTTACGAAATATCTCGGCGAGGAATATTGTTTGTACTGGAACAGCGTGTACAAAATGAACATTACGTCGATGCGTTTCTTCAACGTATACGGTCCACGCGCCCGCACATCGGGCACATACGGCGCTGTATTCGGCGTTTTCCTCGCGCAGAAACTCAACAACAAACCGTTCACTGTAGTTGGTGATGGCACACAAACACGCGACTTCACTTTCGTAACAGATGTGGTGGACGCATGTGTCACGGCTTCCAACCGCGACGACATCGCGGGCCAGGTGTTGAATGTCGGAAGCGGTAACACATACAGCGTGAACCTGCTTTGCGATTTACTCGGCGGAGAGAAAATTTATATCCCGAAACGTCCGGGTGAGCCCGACTGCACTTTCGCTGATACAACGAAAATCAACACGGTGACCGGCTGGAAACCGAAAGTGGATTTCGAAGAAGGCGTGCGCATCATGCTCGACAACATCGACTACTGGCGCGAAGCTCCGCTCTGGGAACCCGATTCGATTTCAGAAGCAACTAAAGACTGGTTTAAATATTTAGGTAAATGAACCCCAAAATTGTTAGTCTCGAAGAGCTCGGAAAAATTACTGCCGCGCTGAAAAAGGAAGGCAAAACCGTTGCGCATTGTCACGGTTGCTTCGACCTGCTGCACCTGGGACACATCAAGCATTTTGAAGCGGCTGCTAAAGCGGCGGATGTGTTGGTGGTGACCGTAACACCTGATCGTTTTGTGAACAAAGGTCCCGGCCGGCCGGTCTACACCGAATCGCTGCGCATAGATGCAGTTGCGGCGCTGGAAGTAGTGACTTATGTAGCGCTGAACAAATGGGAAACCGCAGTTGAAACGATCAAAATTATCCGTCCTGATTTTTACATGAAAGGACAGGATTATAAAAACCGTCAGAAAGACAGTACCGGAAATATCGGCCTGGAAGAAACTGCGGTGGAATCTGTAGGTGGGCAATTTTACATTACGGAGGAAATCCTTTTCTCTTCATCCAATCTCATCAACGAGCACTTCAATCCGCACGACGACTCGGTGCAGGAATTTCTTTCTGCTTTCCGTAAAAAGTACGATGTGGCGCAAGTGATCGGGGAAATTGAAAAGCTCAAAAACCTCCGTGTGCTCGTGATCGGTGATACGATCATCGACGAATATCACTACTGCCGTCCGCTGGGAAAATCGTCTAAGTCGCCAACCATTTCCAGCATGTACCTGCGCGAAGAAGTGTACGCGGGTGGTGTGTTGGCCATTGCCAATCACCTCGAGCAATATGCGGGCAAAGTGGAACTGATTACCTGTCTTGGCGATCACAACACGCAGCAGGATCTGATCGACGCGAAATTATCGCCGGGCGTAGAGCGGAAATATTTTTTCCGTCCCGACGGCCCTACTCCAACCAAGCGTCGTTACCTGGACCTTTACATGAACATCAAGTTGTTCGAAGTAACGTTCATGAACGATGCGTACATCGCGGAGAATCTCGAGAATGAAATCATCGCACATGTGCAAAAGCGCCTGCCGGAATGCGATCTCATTCTTGTTTCCGATTTCGGGCACGGACTGATTTCGCCGCGCATTGTTAAATTTCTCGAAGGCTGCGGAAAATACCTCGCAGTGAATGCGCAGACCAACAGTAACAATTACGGTTTCAATTACATTACGAAATACAACCGGGCCGATTACATCAGCATCGACGAGAAAGAACTGCGTTTGCCTTTCGGCGATCAGTACGGCAGTATCGAGCAACTCATTGAAAAGCTGAAAGCCATTTCACACGCAAACGATATCCAGATCACGTTGGGACAACAGGGTTCGGTGTATTGCAGAAACGGCGCATTTTCACGCACACCGGCTTTTGCTACGCGCGTGAAAGATTCGGTCGGTGCAGGTGATGCCGTGTTGTCAGTGACTGCGCTTTGTGCAGCTAATAAGGTCGACCCCGAAATCATTACTTTTGTCGGGAATTGTACCGGCTCGCTCGCCGTAGAGATCATCGGCAACGAGCATCCTGTGTACAAAAAAGACCTCACGAAATTCATAACTCATTTCCTGAAATAGCCATGAACGTTCCTTCCTTCACAGAGACTTATA
>DATHKF010000200.1:0-3373 GCA_035489505.1 Bacteroidia bacterium
CGAAACGAGGTTAACGTTTGCATTTCCTTTAAACTCTTTCTGCACCTGGCCCATGCTGTAGGAAATTACAGGGCATATTCCTTCGCAACTCGTAAAAAAAACCTGCACCACCGAAATATTTCCGGCGAGGTTCCCGGTAATAAACGGCTGTCCGTGCTGGTTGATAAACGTATCGGAAGGAATTGTTTTGTACGTGGTATCGCCGTGCGCATCGACTACCGGGTAATATTTTGCGAGACGCGGGATGCCGCCGAAACCGAAGACTTCGGGTTGTTCGGGCTGCGGAGAACAGGCCACTATCAGTACGCAGTAAATCAGTGCGCAGTACGCAGTGCGTAACCGGCTATACTGCGCACTGCGCACTGCCTCACTGTGTACTACCTTCATTTTTCTGTTCTACTTTAGATTCCTCCAACGTCTGCACGCCTTCATCGCGAAGTAAAATGTGATTCACATCTTCCTTCATTTTTTTGAGCTCGGCGGCATAACGGATATTGTAGTACCCACGGATCCTTCCCAAACGATCAATCAGAACTACATCGTTGGTGGTTTGCCACGGTTCTTTTTTCCGGGTTGAGTCCGGCATGTAATACTGTTTGTGCAGCGAGTCGAGCTTGGCCGGGGTAACAAATACGGTATAGCCGGTATCTGTTCCCAGGCGAAGGTCGCGGGTAAGGTCCGCGGCATTCATCGGAACATTTCCTGCGCTGTCGGTGGGCAGAAAGAAAACAAACCGTGCGTATCCGTACGACTTGCGGTTGATCTTGATGTCTTCCGCAAGCTGCTTGATCATGATCTGCACACTGTCGGGGTGAAGGAAAACCGCAAGGTATGAGCGGCCATTGAGTTTGGTCCGGGAATCAAAAACAAGACCTCCAGTTGTGAGACAACTGAAGGCCGGTATGGTGTGATAAACTGTATCGGTTTTGTATTCTCCTGATTTTTTATCCAGGACCTGAACTGTTTGCCGTGGGCCGTAAATCGGGGCCCGGACTACTTTAGGAATTCCCAGCGCGAAATAAATGTAAACAAGCGCAGGAAAAAAAAGAATGGAAACCAGTACGAGTGTTCTCTTCATTGTTAGTGATGATCTCCGCTCTTCTCCACCTGCTCTGTGCCATCACCTGCTCCGGGACCGTTCAACCGGTGCTCGTGTACGTAGTTTCCTTCGCCGATTGTCATCATAACAAGCAGGTAAAGGATGAAAGTGGTATACGGAATAAGGATAATCCACTTGGTCCACTTGGCTTCATGGCCAAGGTGCATAAACACCATTACGATGTAACCTGCTTTAACCAGGGTAAGTCCGATAAACAGGAACTTCAGAATAAGTTTGCTAACGCCCCAATCCGCCGCAAAAAAACCAACGATTACTTCGAAGATCGTTACACCAAGAAGCAGCCAGAACACTCCCCAGAGCTTCTTGCGCGTTTTCTTGCCATAGGTCTCATCGTGCTGAGCCATTCTTTCATAATCCGGAAATACATCGTGAAATTCTGACATATCAAAAGGTGTTTTTGTTCGGTATTGAAAATGAATTAAAGCAGGTAGAAGAACGTGAATACGAATACCCACACGAGATCGACAAAGTGCCAGTACAGACCAACTTTTTCTACCATCTCGTAATGACCCACGCGTTGCATATAGCCTTTGATCGCGAGAATGAAAATGCAGATGTTGATGATCACCCCGGAGAATACGTGGAAACCGTGAAAGCCGGTGATGAAGAAAAAGAAATCGGCAAATGCAGGCTGACCGTATTCGTTATACTGGAGATTTGCTCCCCTGAAAACTTCTCCTTTGGAAATAATTACTGCAGATTCCTGTGCAGATAATTCCTTCCCGGCGTATGTGAGAATTTCCTTGATCGGTTTATGCGTTTCGTGATCAACCTTGTACAGGTACATGTTGTGGTTGTACAGCACAGCGCCATCATCCGAACCTTTGATAAAGTTTGTCCACTCCCACGCCTGTGATCCTACGAACATCAACCCACCGATAATGGTGAGGAACATCCAGATCAGTACGCCTTTTTTGTACATCCGCTGACCAGCTTCCACGGCAAGTACCATGGTTACCGAACTCATGATGAGGATGAAGGTCATCAGACCTACATACATCAACGGAAGGTGAACGCCGTGAAGGAATGGAAAGTGATGGAACACCGCTTGCGGGTCTGCCCATTCGCCAACGAAATTGTGGCGGAAGAATCCGTATGCACAGAGAAATCCTGAGAATGTCAGGGCATCTGATACAAGGAAAAACCACATGAAAAGTTTACCGTAACTCGCCCGTAGTGGAGATACTCCTCCGTCCCATGCGGCTGAATTGTCGAGTTCTGCAGCTGAACCTGCCATAATCTGAATGTGTATTTAGATTGTTACTCTTGCTTCGCTGTCCGATAGCTATCAGAAGCAGCGGTGCAAGTTTACTTAAAAATCGTTAAAAACAGGAACAAATATATCCATAAACCATCAAGGAAATGCCAGTAAATGCCCGCGAGTTTTACCCCGTGCACATTACCCGAATGATATTTTCCCATGAATCCCTTAAACAGCGTGATCAATAACGCAATCAGACCGCCTAATAAATGTGCAAGGTGCAGACCGGAAAGCGCAATAATAAACGACCCCGAGATTAAAGCGCCTTGTCCGTCGGCCGGCGAGAAATAAATTCCGTTCGCTTTCAGTTCGGCCCATCCCAGGAACTGGAACAGCGTGAAAAGCAGGCCCAGCAAAAACGTTGTTCCGATCATGGCCGTGCCCAACGATTTCTTATTGGCCTTGTACGCCCACTCTGCCAGGATCATGGTTACGCTGCTCAGCAGGATGATAGCCGTGCTGATCCAGAATTCCATCGGCATGTTTATGCTGAACCATGCGCCACCGTCTTTGCGCACAACGTAAGCGCTGGTGAGTCCGCCGAAAAGCATAACGATACTGAAAGTTCCCAGGCGGACGAGATTGCGTTGCGCTTTCTCCTTGATTCTCCGCTCTTCGCTGATTGGCTGCTCCATCGTTAATGTTGTCATCTGTGATTATCCGAAAAGGTAGGCCAGCTGCACCACCGGTAAATAAATAAATGAGCCAAACATCAGCTTGGATGCGGCTTTAATTTCCAACGTTTTGTACAGTTTCCACGCCTGGAATGCGAAGAGGGCTCCGCAGATAAACACGATGGAAATCCCAATGATCCCCGTCATGCCAAACAGCAGCGGAAGCATGCTTACCGGAATCAGGAACAGCGCGTAGACCAGGCATTGAAAAGCGCTGCTCTTGTCGCGTTCTTTCGAGGGCAGCAAACGGAATCCGGCTTTGCGGTAATCGTCGTCCACCACCCATGCAATGGCCCAGAAATGCGGGAACTGCCACAT
>DATHKF010000201.1:0-4365 GCA_035489505.1 Bacteroidia bacterium
CGAGCTGATCATCGTTTCTGCTTTCGTGAAAAGGAATGCGGGAATCAGGTTGCCGAAAGTTCCCATGGCTGCGGCCGCCTTCCAGTTACTCCACAGTTCTTTGCTGTAATGTTTGAATGCGAGCGGGAGCAGGAAAAGAAACGCCATCCCGATACGCAGCGCAGCAACCTGGCTGCTGGAGAACGCCTCCATGCCGCGTTTCATGAGGATAAATGAACTTCCCCATGTAAGCGCAAGTGCAATGAAGATGATCCAGTTGAGCAACGATTTGCCGGCCATAGCAGCCTAAAGGTAGATGTTTCAATATTGCCACGAAGGCACAAAGACACTAAGATGCACGAAGTTTTTAAGTTTAGGGATATCCTGATTCTTTGTGTTGCTTAGAGTCTTTGTGCCTTCGTGGCCATTTTTCAGACTCAGGTTTGTAACTTTGAATCAATGCAAAACTATCCCATATACGCGGCCGGAGAGTTCGTTACAACGGCTCATGGTCACGAAGTGAGAAACCCGCACGACGGCAACCTGATTGCGCGCACCTGGCTCGCAGACGGAGCCGTTCTTGAAAAATGCATTGTCGCTGCGCAGCAGGTTCAGCAGGCGATGAAAGAAATGCCTTCGTGGAAAAAGTTTTCCATCCTGCGAAAGATCAGCGATACCATTGCAGAGAACCGCCACCATCTCGCTACGGTGCTTTGCCGCGAATCGGGAAAACCAATCCGTTATGCACTTGCAGAAATTGACCGCGCTGCGCAAACATTTCTCGTTGCTGCTGAAGAAGCGAAACGATTGCCGAAGGAATACATTTCACTCGACTGGACTCCGGCGGGTGAACGGAAGGAAGGCTTCGTGAAATATTTTCCAATCGGAATTGTGGCGGGCATTGCACCGTTTAATTTTCCGATGAACCTGGCTGTGCACAAAATCGCACCGGCTATTGCTGCAGGTTGCCCGATCATTCTCAAACCGGCTTCCTCAACGCCATTGTCGATGCTCGAACTCGCGCGGATCATCGATGCAACTGAACTTCCGAAAGGTGCTGTTTCCATTCTTCCGATGGACCGCGTTGCAGGAAACCAGTTGGTGACCGACGAACGTTTTTCCCTCCTCACATTCACCGGCTCACCGGAAGTAGGTTGGGAAATGAAGAAGAACGCCGGAAAGAAAAAAGTGGTGCTTGAACTCGGAGGAAACGCCGGAGTGATTGTGGCGCGCACGGCAGAAATGGAAAGCGCGTTGAAAAAATGTCTCGTGGGTGCTTTTGCATATTCAGGACAGATCTGCATTCACGCGCAACGGTTGTTTGTGCACAGCAGTTTGTATTCCACGTTTCTTCAGCGGTTTTCAGAAATGACCGCAGGATTGAAGAATGGAAATCCGGAAGACAATTCAACGGACGTTGGCGTAATGATCGACGAAGCCAATGCGAAACGCGTGGAAGAATGGGTGAATGAAGCGGTGAAAGCCGGCGCAAAAATTGTTTGCGGAGGAACCCGCAGCAAATCATATTACCATCCAACCATTCTGACCGGAACAAATTCGAAAATGAAAGTCTGCAGCGAAGAAATTTTCGGGCCGGTGGTTACGGTTGAGCCGTACGACAATTTTGCGGATGCGGTGCGCATGATCAACGAAACACGTTTCGGTTTGCAAGCCGGCGTTTTTACGAATGATCTTTCGGAGACAGAAACCGCGTTCAATGAAATTCAAACTGGCGGAGTCATCATCAATGATGTTCCAACATTTCGCGTCGATCACATGCCGTATGGTGGCGTAAAAGATTCCGGACTCGGAAGAGAAGGCGTGAAGTACGCAATCATGGATATGCTTGAAGCACGTATTCTTGTCAAATGATACGCGTTGCTTTTCCATCTGATCGCGAACACGTGATTGAAATTCTCACGGCTTCATTCGATGCAAATCCTGCCGTGAATGACACCGTTGTTCCCGGTCCCGGACGTGAGTTGAAGATGCGCGCTCTGATGGAATATCTCGTTGATACAGCTTTTTCGAAGAAAGGTGTTTATATCGCTGATGATCTGAGCGGCGCGATACTGATGTACGATCCGGTAGTACATCGCAACACATTCAGCGATGCATTCCGGCAGTTGCGGTTGGTGAATCGTTGCATTGGATGGTCGCGGCTCAAGTATATTTCTTCGAAAGACAAGAAGATGCGCGCGTTTCGCCCTGATGCACCGCATTATTACCTGAGCATGATCGGAACACTTCCTTCAGCACAAGGAAAAGGAATTGGTTCGCAGATGATCAGTTTCATTCAGGATCTCGCAGCGAAGAAATCGAAATCAATTTATCTGGAAACATCTGTGCAGAAAAACGTGGAGATGTATTTACGGAAGGGTTTTGTGACGCATGGAAAATGGAAGATCCGGGAGGATTACCAGGTGCGTTTTATGAAGTGGGCGAAGTAAACTGCGTGTGCGACGTTTGAAAATTTACCACGGCGACACAGCGGCACGGCGCGTTTTACTTATGCTTTTCCCGCAGCGGCACGGCGCAATCGCTTCGCGATTGGTACAACTAATTATTTCTCCTCGCTTGCCGGAGCTGACGAGGACTTATAATGTCGGAGAAATGCATGACCTGGTAGGTGACACAACCCCGGCAGGTGTATACCGGGATTTTCAGTGCGGCAACATGTTCCATCAATGAAAACATGCGATCGGATAACGGCAAACCATAGTAATGAAGTTCCCACAATCCGTGCAAAGCATACGCCTGTTGTTCGGGAATGCCGGAACATAACCATTGCGCAAGCTGGGCCGTATCTTGCTGATCGATCAACGCGTCGCCACTGTGGCACATCTTGTTTTTATAAGACGATTCACCGCACCCGTCTGGTGAATACAAAAACGAATAAAGTGAGTGCATCTGACTCCGGAGTGAATCTGCAGCCGGGTTGTACGTTTCCACTATACATTGAAAGAGCCTGTTCACCATCAGTGTGTCATACAGGAATATCCGTGCCGTATCACTCATCCGCGATTTGGGCGTCATGCCTGCATAATAAATCGTGTCGTGCAACGAAAAGATCGTCAGCTCATACTGGGTGAGTCCGCAATAAATATACATGCGCGATTCGGTCTGCTCAAATTCAAGAATTCGTTCCCTGATACGCATGGATCTTACTTCATATGGTGGTTTTGCATTTCTTCCGGGGTGCGGTGCAAAAGAATCGCGGAATGTTTGCAGCGAACGCCTGGTAAGAATAAATTTTTCGAATTCAGCCATAGCCGGTTTTTCGCTGAGCGAATCGTATATGTAGCCCGGTAAATCCAGAGGGCCGAACCGACCATAACAATCGAGGGTAATTTTGTAGATCGGTTGCCGGTTATCCCACCTGACCGCATCAATTTGCTTCTTGGGGATATAGTAGCAAATGCCACTATCGCGGCGATAGACTTCATTGCGGGTCGGGGTTGATCCTCCACCGCCGTTTAACAGTGACGCGAGCAGGTACCATTGCGTAATCCCCAGGTAAACGCCCGACGGAGTACATCCCTTGAACGGACTTTGCACCAGTACTGAACGGATAATCTTACTCAGATCATAATAATCATAACCGTATGAGACACCTGAATTCCTGTACCCGTAGTAGGTGTGCGTGCCGCTGTTGTAAATGGTATCCGCATTTCCCTTGATCGAAATCACATCTGCAAGCGTCGACACATTGACGACAATTTTATCGCCCTTAATTCCTACACCGGGAATTAATGTTTGTCCGTCCAAACGGATGAACAACAGCAGTGACACGAAAAAAATGATGATCCGTTGATTCATTGCTCTGATAACGGGAAATGACCATGAAAGTTACTCCGTGCAGCAATCTTTTATTCAGGCTTCTGTCTCCGGATAATCCTCCCAAACCAACCCGGAAAATGCCTTTTGATCCACACCGCTTTGATTTCTTTTCCGCCAATAAGAATTTCTTCTTTCCCGGATTTCATTGCGGCAAGAATAATGCGCGCACATTCGTCCGCAGGCATTCCTTCTGCCTGGCTTTTGTCCATCACGTTGTGTTTACTTCCGTCGCCTTTCAGTGCGTGCACTGAAATGTTGGATTGGATTTTTCCGGGAACGGCAATGGTTACTTTGATGCCTTGTTGTTCCGTTTCGATGCGCAGCGATTCAAAGAATCCATGCAGCGCGTGTTTCGAAGCCGAGTAAGCTGTACGAAACCAGAATCCGAACTTTCCGGAAATACTGCTCATCACCACGATGTGGCCGCTTTTCTGTTTGAGCATATGCGGAAGCACGCTTTTCGTCAACGCAACTTGACCGAAGTAATTTACTTCCATGATCTTCCGGTCAATTTCCAAAGGAGTTTCCGCCGCGAGTGAACGTTGC
>DATHKF010000202.1:0-4822 GCA_035489505.1 Bacteroidia bacterium
CCGGGTCATGTACCCCGGGATTTTTTTTGAGCCATATGAAGAACCTTTGCATATTTTTCCTGTTCCTTGCTCCGCTCGTATTTTCCTGCGGCGAAAAAGTAAATCAGCCCGTAGCGGATACTGCTGCGCCCAAAGATTCACTAACACTGATCAATGAAATGATCCGGCAGGATGCAGACAATCTCGATCTGTATTACCGTCGCGCCATGATCTTCGTGAACAACAAAGATTTTGCATCGGCCATGATGGACATCAACCGAGTACTCGTACGCGATAGCAGCACGGTCAAATATCTTCTCGCAGGTGCCGATATTCATTTCTTCAGCATGAAGGTTCAGCGCGCAGACCAGTTGTTAAAACGTGCCGTGCAGCTGGAGCCCGACAATATCGATTGCCTGCTTAGACTCGCGCAGCTTCATCATTACCTGAAACGATATGAAGAAGAACTGGGTGTACTCGCTCACGTGATCGACCTCGACAAGCGCAACGCCCAGGCTTACTTCATGCGTGGAATGGTGCACAAGGACATGGGCGATACCATGAAGGCCATGTCGAGCATGCAACTGGCCGTGCAAATGGATCCTGATTATTACAACGCGTATATCCAGATGGGATTAATTGCAGCGAACCAGAAAAATCCATTGGCTGCAGATTATTACCACAATGCATTGGAAATTCAACCCACCAGCGAAGAAGCGTTGTACAATCTCGGAATGTATTACCAGCAAACAGACCAGTACAACCCGGCGATCGAAACGTATACGGCCTTGCTGAAAGTAAACCCGCATCACTTTGACGCGCACTTCAACCTGGGAATGATCCATGCGTACAAACTCGACGTGGTTGATGAAGGGTTCAAATATTTCGAAATGGCCATTGCAGATAACCCGGGAGAACCACGGGGCTATTACGGTCGCGGGTATTGCTACGAAAAGAAAGGAAATGTGGATGCTGCAACGGCAGATTACAAAAAAGCATTGGAACTTGATCCGCAATACACGAATGCTGCACAAGCGCTCAGCAATCTCGAACGTTGAAAAGTGGTATCATCACAAGATTAGCGTAATGGAAACGGTTAAAACCGTTTAACTGGTCTGCAGCTTCCATTGCCGGGGGCTTAAGCCCCCGGCAATGGAAGCCCATACTACGTTCAACCGCTTAAGCGGTTTTCGAAACCCCAACACGAACTCTTTTTTACTTACGCAACAGGATTTATGCGGTTAAGCAGCCTGTCCTCTAATCTTTGAACGGCGTCATATAAGCGACGTTGTGCCCATATAATTTCTTCGGTGTGGTTTTCCAGGCACGGACCTTGATTCGATCGTTCGCTGGTCTGTAATTCCGTTGCGACATACACAGCCTTTAATTCCGGTTCAATGCGAAACCTGTTTTCGTACATCATGTCCATATCGATTGCGATTAAGTAATCATCAACCGGCAAATGCAGTGCCTCTATTGACGCTAAACCGGGGCACGGACCGAGATCCTCCGGTTGCGAAAATTCAACATGTACATACTCAACCTATTCCGTGGGGGCTGTGGTCCCGAAAAAAAATGAACCGGGCGGAATGCGTGTTCCAACATTCGATTTTCAGCCGTAGAAATTGTGTAATGAGACACCCAATTGTGCAAGAGATTCCACAAAACGAAACATGGGCACTGCGGTTGGTCGCTGCTCTCCATTCGAAGAATCCTGCCGGTGACAATTGGCATTATTTTTCGCTTGTAACACACTATGAAGATCAGGCGTACCGAATATTTTGTGAATAGTTATTTCCGTCACGATGACGGAATATTTCCCAACAACTCATCGTTGCCTGTGCTTCATTACAAGTCGATCGTCCGCGTTCCGGCATTTTTTGCAGCACGTTCTTTCAGAAAACATTTCGCTGCAAACGGCTGGACGAATTCGTGGAAAGGGACGATCTACGACTATCACCACTATCACAGCGTAACACATGAAGTGCTCGGTTGTTATTCAGGCTCCGGCGAAATTCGCATTGGAGGCGAAGAAGGCCCGGTCATTATTTTTGAAGCCGGCGATGTGCTCGTGATTCCTGCAGGCGTTGCACATAAAAAAGTTCACGACTCGAAGTTGCGTTGCATTGGAGCGTACCCGGAAGGAAGATCGTTTGACATGCAACGCGGTGAAGCCGGAGAACGTCCGGCTGCAGACAACAATATCCAATCCGTTCCCATGCCCAGGAAAGATCCGGTATTTGGTTGTGATGGAGATCTCATTTTTCATTGGAAAGGATTCCGGAAAATGGCATAGGAGTATTTAAACTATATCGGCCATGACGAGCAAGAAAAATAATATTCACATTGGTTGTTCAGGATACTATTATTCCAATTGGAAGAATGCATTTTATCCTGCCGGCCTGCCTTCCGCAAAATGGCTGGAATATTACGGTTCAGTTTTCAATACTGTAGAACTGAACAGTACATTTTACAGGAAGCCGCAGGTGAGCGCATTGAAACGTTACGCAGCAGCAACACCGGATAAGTTTACGTTCGCTGTAAAAATGAGCCGTTACATCACGCACATCCTGCGGCTGAAAAATGCTGCTACGCACATCGGCGAATTCCAGGAGCTCATCTATTCAGGACTCGGAAACAAAGTGGCAGCGTTCCTTTTTCAGTTTCCCGGAACGTTCAGGTGTACGGAAGAAAACCTGGAATTGATTGCTTCAGTTATTCCGGAAGGCAAACACAACGTGGTTGAATTCCGCCACATCTCGTGGTGGAGTGAAGAAGTCCGCAACTTGCTTGTGAAAAAGAAAATTACTTTTTGCAACGTCGACTATCCCGGACTCGATTCTTATTACATGAACACCACAGATGTTTTCTACGTACGTTTTCACGGAAACCCGGAATTGTTCAAGACACGCTACACGGTTCCGCAACTCCGGAAATTTGCAAAATCATTTCCAGCTGATGCGAAACAGTACTTCATTTATTTCAACAACACGTATTACGATGGCGGGTACAGCAATGCACAGGAAATGATGAACGTTCTTAACCAGAAAAGAATATCTGCACATGCCTGAAGGTCCTTCCATCGTAATCCTGCGTGAGCTCACCGAACAGTTTGAGGGTAAAAAAGTATTGAACGCCTTGGGCAATGCTAAAATCGATATCAACCGGATGCAGGGATTGAAATTGATTTCCTGCCGGAGTTGGGGCAAACATTTCCTGCTCGTTTTCAACGGTTTTTTTGTCCGCGTTCACTTCCTGATGTTCGGAACATACCGGATCAATGAGCGGAAGGACGCGCCACCACGTCTTGCCCTTGAATTTTCGAATGGTGAATTAAATTTTTATACATGCAGTGTAAAGCTCATCGACGGCAATGTTAACGACGTTTATGACTGGGAAAAGGATGTGATGGCGGACGAATGGAATCCTAAAAAAGCGGAGACAGAACTGATGAAAACCAAAACAACGAAAGTGTGTGATGCATTGCTGAACCAGGAAATTTTTGCGGGAGTTGGGAACATCATCAAGAATGAAGTGCTTTGGAGAATCTGTGTTCACCCGGAATCGCACGTCACGGCATTGCCAGCGAAAAAATTGAAAGAAATGATCAGGGATGCGCGCGATTATTCATTCCTGTTTTATGCGTGGAAGAAAGAATACGTGCTGAAAAAGAACTGGAAGATTTATAAAAAAGGGGAATGTCCCCGTTGCGAGATTAAAACGATACGTACCTGGTTAGGCATCAATGAAAGGTTGACTTGTTATTGCCCAAATTGCCAGTTGCTTTATTTAAATCCCGAATCCAAAGTAAAAAGTGCAGTGAAGAAGAAGGCGAAAGCGGTGAAGAAAGTAAAACGCACCACCAAAACTGCTTCACTATGAAAAAAATCAAATCCTATTTTTCACGTTTGTGGACGATCACAAAAAAAACGGTGAAGGCCTGGAATGCGGCCGATCCATTCCGGCAAAGTGCAGTGATTGCTTACTATGCTATTTTTTCAATGCCTGCTTTGCTGGTCATTGTAATTGCCTGCGCCGGACTTGCGTTTGGTGAAGAAGCAGTGCGCGGGGAAATCTCCCGCCAGATCAGCGCCGCAATGGGGCAGGAGACCGCTGAACAGATTGAAGAGATCATTGCAAAAGCGAGTGAGAAGGAAACGTCCATCGTGGCGACGGCGATCAGCATTGTCACCCTGTTCATTGGTTGCACAGGTGTATTTGCGCAGCTGCAGGTTTCATTGAACCAGGTATGGGAAGTGCGCGTAACAGCGAAGAAAAAATGGTTGCGGACCCTGCGTGATCGCGTGTTTTCATTTGGCATTGTTCTCGCCATTGGGTTTTTGTTGCTGGTTTCGCTCATGCTCACGGCAGCATTAAGCGCACTTTCAGAATGGATCAAAGCGATCATGCCCGATATTATGGTGTATGTTTTTCACCTGCTTAATTTCACCGTCTCGTTTGGAGTGATCACGGTACTTTTTGCATTGATGTTCAAAGTACTTCCGGATGCGCAGGTGCGGTGGAAAAACGTTTGGGTTGGGGCCATAGTCACCACGCTTTTGTTTTCACTCGGAAAATTTTTGCTGGGAATATATTTCGGAAAAGCAGACCCCGGTTCTGCATACGGAGCTGCCGGTTCTATTGTCCTCGTGATGCTATGGGTTTCTTATTCGTGCATGATCGTATTCCTTGGGGCTGAGTTCACCAAGCAGTACACGTTGGCGCGTGGCGATGAAATAATTCCGCGGAAAGATGCTGAGCTGATTGAAGCGGATGAGGAAAAACGCGTGGTGAGGGAGAAGAAGGAAGCGACGGGTTGATGTGCTAATTATTAATGTGCTAA
>DATHKF010000203.1:0-10942 GCA_035489505.1 Bacteroidia bacterium
GTGTTATCACCCAATTGTCCTTCCAGGTTTTCTCCCCAGGCCCAAACCGTACCGTCGTTTTTCAGGGCCAATGAAAAATTATGGCCGGCTGAAACAGCAACGATCCCGCTCAGCGCGGTAATTTGTACGGGACTGTATCGCGCAAGCGCGCTGCCATCGCCCAGCTGGCCTTCTGAATTTCTTCCCCAGGCCCATACCGTTCCATCATTTTTCAATGCAAGACCGTGCTGATCACCAGCAGAAATAGCGGTGATGCCGCTCAGGCCGAGTACCTGGACCGGCGTGTAGCTGTCGCTGAAGCTGCCCGAGCCCAGCGATCCATTGTAATTCAATCCCCAGGACCAGACGGTGCCTGCGCTGTTTAACGCCATAGAAAAAGCCAAACCACCCGTAATGGATGTCATGTTCGGAATAGGGGCAATCTGCAGGAGTGTTGACTCATATCCACCGGTTGTTCCTGTGCCGAGCTGTCCGTGCCAGTTATAGCCCCAGCCATTGGTAATTCCATTACTGCACAGGAAAAATGAATGGTAAGTACCGCTTCCGATCACCTGCGCAGGTGAATCACAAACAATACAACTGCCGAGCAACAGCAGGGCGATTGAAACAGTGTGTAAAGATTTTTTCATGAGCGTTTTTTTTAGTCCGGATGATCATGCGTCCTTCCAAATCAGAGATACCAGGCGGAACGCTTTTAACTAAAAATAAGCAAAGGCTTTTACTCTCTGTGAAAAACTAGACGAACACGTCAATTGCATCTTCGAGACATACGTTACACATGCATCAGTTTGATCCAGGTATTGCCTTTGAAGCCCTTACAACTTCGGGTGATTCGGAGAAGTTTCGGTTTAGCTATATTTGGTCAGGAATTCCGAACTTCTCAATCATAGATCCACTCATGTCCATACTTGGTGTTATACCGGCCCGTTTTGCTTCCACACGATTCCCGGGCAAACCGCTGATTGTGATCAATGGAAAAACCATGATACGCCGCGTGTATGAACAGGCGAGTGCTTCAAAAAAATTACACAAGGTTATTGTCGCCACAGATGATCTGCGCATTGCGGAAGAAGTAAAATCGTTCGGCGGCGAATTCATGATGACTTCGGATCAACACCGCAGCGGAACAGACCGTTGCGCAGAAGTTGTTTCCGCAATGACTGGTGAATGGGAAACAGTGATCAACATCCAGGGTGATGAGCCGTTTATACAGCCCGAACAGATTGACCTGCTTGCTTCGCTGTTTGACGATGCCGAAGTTTCGATCGGAACATTGATCAAGAAACTTTCCGATCCGGCTGATCTCGACAATGCCAATGTGATCAAAGTGGTTACAGATCGAAAGGCGAATGGAATTTATTTCAGCCGCTCTCCTATTCCACTCGTTCGCGGTGTTGAAAAAAAAGACTGGCTCACCAAACATGCATTCTGCAAGCACATCGGGATCTACGGATACCGCAGCGAAATACTGAAACAGCTGACGAAACTCGAACCTGGAAAACTGGAAATTGCCGAATCGCTGGAGCAATTGCGCTGGCTGGAAAACGGGTATTCGATCCGTACCGCATTCACGAACATGGAAACCATTTCGATCGATGCACCGGAAGACCTGGAAAAATTAAAAACCGCCGGATTGATTTAGCGCCTCATGGGAAAGAGAATAATTATCGTTGGAGGCGGATTGTCGGGAACCTTGCTTGCGCTTCAGCTTGCCGGAAGAAAAAACACCGGTGAAATCATCATGCTGGAAAAAAATCCGGAACTGCTCGGCCGGGGAATTGCTTACCACTACGATTTCACGCATCAACCGTTGAACGTTATTGCAGCGGGTATGAGTTTATTCCCCGATCAGCCCGATCATTTCGTGGAGTGGCTCCGTCAAAACAGTTTTCGCTACAACCATATTCTGCCTTCCATTTCACCGGAGACATTTGTTCCGCGAAAAATTTTCGGCGACTATGTTGTTGAACACTTAGAGCGTGCGCACCACGAACATGCCGCTTCGTTCCAGATCCGCATCGATGAGGTGCTGGGCATTGAGCGTAAAGGAGAAAAACTCCAGGCTACGCTCGAATCCGGAATCGTGTTGCAGGCCGATCATGTCATTCTCGCATTGGGAAATTTTCCTCCGGGCGATTTATTTCCCGACAATCAGGCGGTAACACAGGCGCGCGGTTATTTCGCCAATCCATGGACCGACCAGGTGTACTCGCACATCACGGGCGATGAAAATATTTTACTCGTAGGAACTGGTCTCTCTGCAGTAGACGTGGCGCTTGGACTCAAGACAAGAAACTTCCGCGGAAAAATTTCCATGCTTTCGCGCCGGGGAAAACTTCCGCTCCCGCACGATCTTTCGCATCCGGCCATTGCGCTGGAAGATCCCGGTTACATGAATCCGCGCGATGCATTTGCGTGGCTCGTGAGTGAGATCCGCAAACGCAAAGACGCACCGTGGACTGCAGTCATGGATGGTATCCGTCCGTTTACACAGGAAGTCTGGAAGCGCTGGAGCCGCGAAGAAAAAAAATATTTCCTGACCCGTTTGCGCCCGATCTGGGAAGTGGTGCGTCACCGCATTCCCGCAGAATCAGCAAGCATCCTCGATGACCTGGTGAGTTCAGGACAATTGACCATTGCCAAAGCGAAAATCGAAAGTGCAAAAATTCACCCGGAAGGAATCGAAGTAACCTGGTCGGATGAGCAGGGAACACATTCCGGAGTTTTTCAGAAGGTGGTGAATTGTACTGGTCCCGAATCGAATTACCGGAAAGTAAAACTTCCTGTGCTGGCGAATCTCGTAGAACAGGGATTGCTGGTGAATGATCCGCTGGGATTGGGAATCCTTTGTACGGCGGAAGGAAAAATCCTTGACAAATCCGAACAAGCCGTGAACGGATTGTGGTGTATTGGCCCGATGCGGAAAGCGGTGTTGTGGGAAACGACGGCGATACGGGAGTTGAGATTGCAGGCGCGGGAACTGGCCGCGCAACTGGTTACATCATTTTAAATTTTCGACTCAGATTTATCCGGATGTAATCTGAGAATAATCTTGTGTCAAAGGCTGACCTCATATCTCCCGAATAATTTCTTCCACCCGTTCAAACGCCTCCTCATCTTTCCTGACGTAGCTGCAATCGTGTTGCTTCACCGCCTCAATCACCACGTCAATATCGTTTTGTGAACTGAGCACGATGATATTCATCTCCGGTTTCTGCACACGGATTTGTTTCACGATCTCCAGTCCTGTTTCTGCATCGTAATATTTTGAGTCGAGAAAATAATCGATGATGATCATGTCCGGGTTCCGGTGCAGTTCCATCAGGCAGGTTTCTCCCACCGGGAATATTTTTACCTCTTTCATTTCCGGGAAAGCGGAACGCAGAAAAACCTGCAGTGTTTGCGCATAAGCTGCGTTGTCTTCAACGATAAAAATGATTCCTGATTTCTGTGTTTCTTCTGCCTTGAACAATTTTTTCAGAAAACTCATACGGGTTGTTTTACGGGTTATATATGATTCGTTGCGATTGCATTTCACTTATGGCCTGGTCGGTCATCGGGACAAGCGCTTTGTAAAGAACCATGATCTCATTGATGTCTTTCGAAGACGCACGTTCTTCCAGGTCACCCAGGATTTTCGCGATTCCCGCAGCACCTGCAATGGAAACTGTCGATTTTATACGGTGGGCGTTGCGCTTGATCATGACCAGGTCTTTGTTTTCCACTGCCTCACGGAGCAGTTCAAGATCGGCCGGCATGTGCTTCAGGAAAATGTCGATCGTCTCGCGGATTGCATCTTTGTTGCCCTTCATGGAACGAATAAGATAATCGAGATTCGTGAGCGGCGCTTCTGCTGTTTCCTGTCCCGCAGTGAGCCTGAACATTTCCGAGAACAACAATTCTTCGTTGATCGGCTTTGAAATGTACCCGTTCATTCCGGCCTGGAGACATTTCTCACGTTCACCTGCCATGGCATGCGCAGTCATGGCAAGAATGGGAATGGTGCTGCGCAGTTCATCGCGGATGACAGTCGTAGCTTCATACCCGTTCATCTCCGGCATCTCTATATCCATCAATACAATGTCGTATGTCTTTTCCCGGACTTTACTGACCGCTTCCATGCCGTTCTGCGCGAGATCCGTTTTGATTCCGTATTCGCCAAAAAGGCTTTGCACAAATTTGATGTTGATCGGGTTATCCTCAACGAGCAGAATTCTTTTCGATGCGAAAATCCGCGGATCAGTACCTGACTCCTGTTTTTGACGTTGGTGTACTTCGGCTAAAGTCTGGCGGAACGGCAAAACAAATGTGAACACCGATCCAATACCTTGTGCGCTTTTGACCACAATCTTTCCACCCTGCAGCTCGACCAATTGACGTGCAATACTCAGTCCGAGACCGGTGCCTCCGTAATGACGCGCCGTATGCGATTCTGCCTGCGTGAAGCGGTCGAAAATTTGCTGGAGCTTGTCTTCCGGAATTCCAATCCCTGAATCTTTCACGGAAAATCCGATCTCGCAGACTTCCGTATTTTCCGAAATTGCGCTCGCGGTTACTTCCACACTTCCTTTTTCCGTGAACTTGATTGCGTTGCCGGCAAGGTTCACGAGAATTTGCGTGAGGCGTGTAGGATCGCCGAGCACGGAAGGCGGTACACCGGGCATGCAGGTGAAAGTGAGTGCGAGATGCTTCTCCTGCGCTTTGGGTGAAAGCATTGCCTGCAGCGAAGAAAATATTTCGGAAATGCTGATCGCATGATTTTCAAATGTCATCATTCCGGATTCCATTTTAGAAACATCGAGCACATCGTTGATGATCCGCAAGAGGTTTTCACCGGAAGTTTTGATCGTGTGCACATAGACTTTTTCTTCGCCGGCGAGATCGCGTTTGAGCAGCAGGTTCGTAAAGCCGATGATCGCGTTCATAGGCGTACGGATCTCGTGGCTCATGTTCGCGAGAAATGCCTCCTTGAGCGCCATGGATTCTTCTGCGATTTTTTTGGCTTTCATCAAACGGTTCTGCACCTCACGCATGTCCGTTATGTCTTCAAAAACCGCAATGGCATATTTCAGTTCTCCATCCATTCCGCGGGTATGGGTTGTATTAACTCTCAACGGAATACGTTTCCCTTCTTTAAGCACTTCCATATCTTCTATAACCGCCTGCTTTTCTCCGGCAAGCAAACGCACCAGGATTTCTGTTGGATACAGTTGATCGGTGCCGGCTACATAAACTTTGTATACTTCCGTTATATTATCTACATCGGCTCCCGCTACAATACCTTTCCCCAGGATATTTACAGCGGTGGTGTTTACATAATACGGGGTACCATCCAAACGCATGACAAATACACCCAGCGGCAGGCTGTCGAGAAAATTCCTCATGCGGTATTCGCTTTCCACGAGCTGCTCTTCTGAATGCAGACGCCGGTTGTGATCTCTTATAAAAAAGAACAACGTGGTTACAATAATGCAGATAGCGAAAACGATGCTTGCGACCAACGTGTGCAGCGTCTGCGAAAAATTTGCTTGCGCCCTCGCCAGTTCACGTACCAGCAATGCCTTTTCCTTATTCACAAAAGTCCGCACCAGGAGCCTGATCTTTTTCATGTGCTTCTCTCCGGTACCGGTCATCATCATAGACTGTGCAGAATCAAATCCCCAATACTTGCGGGCCTGTATTACATCATTCGCAAAATTGACTTTGAATTTAGTTGCGAGCAGTATAGAATCTGACAGGTCGCTTTGGGATTGATCATAATTCGCCAGTTCTTTCAGTCGCGCAGTAGTGCCGGTGATATTCTTCACTCCCTCCGCATGCGGTTGCAGGTATTGTTCGTCACCCGTAATCACATACCCCCGCTGCGCCGCTTCAATAGACTGAACATGCAATAAAATATTCTCTGCTTCAGCTATCGTTTTATGCGCATGGATGACCCCATCAGATGAACTTTTGTATTCGTGCGCAGTCCTATATGCATATAGTCCCGCCAGCACAAGCACCAGAAGGCTCATGGAGAACGCACCAATGATCTTAACTTTTCCTGTCATTTTAAATTCTCCTGATGGGCTGTTGTGCCTGACACCGTGTAACCATTCACCTGCCAACTCCTGTCATTCACATTATGAATATTTTTTATCAATAAAAAAAAGCATATTCAATTCTATGTGTTCAATATATAAAGTTATTCTTTATTCACAGACTGGCGCGGTACTCCACACATGAAACACCCCGTCGGGAATTCTTTCCCCCCTGGAGACAATCAGTCGCGGAACTGGCTAGCTGTAAACCCCTTACGATCTGTCACCACTTTCCCTTTAAAGAACCACCCATTTTTGGTTATTTTTGCTTCATTCCATGGAAAAGTTCGCAAGGACATCACATTACATTTCCGAACTGCTGTTCACGCACGATTGCGTAATCGTGCCTTCGTTCGGCGGGTTTGTGTGTACGTATGCCCCTGCGAAAGTTCACCCGGCCCAGCACATTTTTACGCCACCTTCGAAACAGGTATTTTTCAATAAACACCTGCAGAACAACGACGGCTTGCTGATCAACTCCATTGCGGCTGCAGTTCCTTGTTCGTTTGAAGAAGCGCAGAAGGATGTAAACGCATTCGTGTTGTCGATCCAGCAGGAAGTGAAACAAGGCCGCCGCATAGAGCTTCCGCACCTGGGCACGCTGAGTGTTGATCCCGAAGGAAATATCTCGTTCGAGAGCAATGCCGACGTGAATTTTCTCATGGATGCCTTCGGACTTTCTTCATTCCAGTCGATGCCGGTTATTCGAGAGAATGTGGCCGACCGTAAGAAAATTTCCGAGCCGGTTATCCGCACGCTCAAGCAAGAAGAAATAATTCCCGTCCGCAAGGACTCCTTCGGAGAAATTGTTGCTCCACGTTACCGCATACTCAAAGTGGCTGCGTTGATTGCGCTTCCGCTGGTTGCTGTTGGATTGCTGTTCACGCTCAATACATCGCTTCGCGGTGCAGCTCTTGCCGGTCTTGGTGTTTCCAATGGAGAACCGTCGGAATACAAGCCAACAACCTACTTCAGCAAAGCCGCAATTGCGGCTGAAAACAATACCGTTCAACCCGATGCGAATGGAATTTATTCGTTGTCGCTGGATGAAAATAGTCCGGGAATGATTGTGAATATTCACAAAGCTGATCCGGTATCGACGCGTGTTGAACTGGAGATCTCGCTGGAACATCCGACATACCAGGCTACAGAAAGCGGAAAGTACTACATCATCGCCGGCGCATTTGGTGTTCCGGAGAATGCAGAAAATTTCCGGAAGTCGCTGGTGCGTAAAGGATACAAACCTGTATTCCTGGAAAATGTTCGCTCCAAACTCACGCACATCAGTCTCGCTGCATTTGATTCCAAAGAAGAAGCGGCAGATTTTCTTTCAACGATCCGGGGGAATATACCGGAGGCGTGGCTCTTGAAAAAGTAATGTACTAATTATTAATGTGCTGATGCGGTTTACGCAGTGAACTACTTGTTACCTCGGCTCCGCTCTGTCTGACAAGTCTCATCAGCCAGCGTTTTTCACCCATTGATCCACTCTCCGCACTAAAAACTCCATGCGCACAGGTTTGCAGATGTATGCATCGGCATCCATGCGAAAACCCAAATCTTTAGCATACGATTGATTCAGCGCGGAAAGAAACACGATCTGTGTTTTCACGAACGCCGGATTCTGGCGCAGCTTCATGCAGGTTTCGTAACCGTTCATTTCGGGCATGAGAATGTCGAGGAGAATAAGGTCCGGCTCGAATTTCAGCGCGAGTTCGTAACCGGAAATTCCATCCGCCGCAGTGGCCACGACATATCCTTTCTTCGAAAGATTGTATGAAACAAATTCCCGGATGTCCGGTTCATCATCAATAATGAGAATGCGCTTTCCCTTTAAGTCCATTGCAGCGGAAGTTGATGAACAAACGTACTGCGGTAAAACTGCGTGAAGATTAAGGACAGTTTATCGAAGTGTTAGCAATAGAACTGTTTTGGGTTAAGGAGGCGGGGGGAATTTTACCACGGCGACACAGCGGCACGGCGAACGGGTAAATCACTCCGTGATTCAATCTGCTGACGAAAATTTTGTTTTTGAAACGATATCACGCAGTGATATTTATGCGCCGTAACACCTGGGTTATGGGCATCAATAAACATGCGCCGTGACGCCGTGTCGCCGTGGTAAATTTTAAACCCAGAGGTTAAACAGCAGGTGGCGGCGGCGGTGGCGGTTGTGTATCCGAACCTTTCCCGTCTTCCGTCTTCTCACGGTTCCGTTTGTAAATAAGCACGGCCGCAAAAAGCGCAACGCCAAACATAATTACACCCAGCGTTCCATACACCCAGCCTGAATTTTGTTTCAGCACCACCAGGAAAATAATGATGAACAAAAGGACTGTTGCCACTTCGTTCCACAGGCGCAGGCGAAATGAAGTCCACGGAAAATTATCGTTCTGCTGTTTCTTGAAAACCATGTGCGTTTGCAGGTGGTAAAGGCTCAGCGCAAAAACAAAAATGAGTTTGAGAATGAACCAGGCTTCGAGATAATCCTTCGCCATGTACCACGAAGTCCACAGGCCGAAAATCCACGTGAGCGTCATGGCCGGCCAGCCGATAAACATCCACAAACGTTTCTGCATGATTTTGAACTGGTCGGAAAGTATGCCCCGCTCGTACGTATCCTTCTTCTGTGCTTCCACGTGATAAATGAGCAATCGCGGCATGTAAAACAGCGCTGCGAACCAGGAGACCATGAAAATGAGGTGAAGGGCTTTGACGTAAACCATGACGTAAAGGTACGATAGTTCGGAGGCTAACGTCATTGCGAGCGCTTTTCAGCGAAGCAATCCCCTCTTCGAAGGAGGGACTGCTTCGTGCCTCGCAGTGACGTGCCCCGAACTCCCGCTTCCCGACTCCGAACTAATCCCTACCTTTACACCACGATGGACTCTACCCGCCAACAGAAATTTTCCAGGCTGATTCAGAAGGAAATTGCCGAGATTTTCCAATTCGACATGAAAGGAAAGTTCGGCAAGATCATGATCACCGTAACACAGGTCCGCGTGAGCCCCGATCTTGGCGTTGCCAAAATTTACGTGAGCCTTTTTCCCGTGAAAGAAAAAGACGTGATGATGGAACTGATCAAAAAAAATACATCCGAAATCCGTGGAGCACTTGGAAAACGCATCCGTCACCAGGCACGCGTCATACCGGAACTTATTTTTTACATCGACGATTCACTGGACTATGCAGAAAACATAGACCGGCTGCTCAAAAAATAATTTCATCGAACCTGCTGACCGGGTATGAACTTTTCGTTTTTCGTCGCGCGCCGATACCTGTTCTCGAAGAAGTCGTCGAACGCGGTGAATATTGTTACCCGCATTTCCCTCGCCTGCGTTTCGGTTGTGACTGCCGCACTCGTCATTATTCTTTCCGCGATGAACGGACTTTCCGGTCTTGTGGAATCGTTGTACAATTCGTTTCACTCCGACATACGCATCACCGTTGAGAAAGGCAAAGTCTTCACGGTTGATTCCACGAAAACACTTGCGATTAAAAATATTCCAGGTGTTGCGTGGTACACAGAGATCGTGGATGAAAACGGATTGGTTGAAAGCAACGACCAGCAATTGATTGTCATGCTGCGTGGCGTAGACGACAACTACGTGAAGTATACGCGTTTCGATACCGTTGTCAGGGAAGGCCGTTTTGATCTGCATCCGAGCGGACAGACCGGTGCCATTGCCGGACAGGAAATCGGGGCCAGGCTCGAACTGAGCGAACATTCCGAAATCAAAGTCTACGTACCCAAGCGCGATCGGAACCTCACGATGGATATCAATAACCTGGAGGAGGAACCATTCAACAAGGACCTCGCTTTTGTGTCGGGACTTTATTTCGTGAGCAGCGACTTCGACGGGAAATTTGTTTTCCTCCCGATTGATGCGGTACGGAAATTACTCGACTACACGAATGAATGTACGTCGGTTGAAATTGGCGTGAAGCCCGACCAGGATGCCGAAGAAATTATCGCGTCTATCCAAAAAGTGCTCGGCCCCGGATACAAAGTTGAAACGCGTTACCAGCAGAATGAAGTCCTGTACAAAACCCTGAAGTCCGAAAAAATGTGGACGTTCCTGATCCTGATTTTCGTACTGGTCATTGCCACGTTCAACACGATCGGTTCGCTGACGCTGCTCATCATCGAAAAGAAAAAAGATATCGGCGTGCTGTGGAGTATGGGCGCCGACCGGAAAATGATCCGGAAAATATTTTTCACCGAAGGGTTATTGATTTCACTGACAGGTACGTTGGCCGGAATCGGACTTGGACTCCTCACCTGCTGGCTGCAAACCACGTTTGGTTTTTTACGTTTCGGCGAAGGCTTCGTGGTTTCGTATTACCCGATTACCGTTGAAGCCATCGACATGGTTTATATTCTCCTTTCCGTAACGGCAATTGGTTTGCTGGCTGCGTGGTATCCCGTTAGTGTGTACACGAGAAAGTATCAGCATATACGGTTTAACGGGTAGATGTGCTGATGTGCAAATGTGCAGATGCGTGCAACGGAGTCGCCGTTTCAAAAGGCGTGGCAGTCAACGTCGTTCGTCATTCCTCGGCGAGCTTGTCCAGAGCGTAGCCGAGGTGCGACAAGGACGCATCAGAAATCAGCACATCAATAATCACACATCATCATTCGTCCGTTCCGAATCCAAACCCGTACACGTTTTACGGCAACTGGTCTGAATTAATACTCCCGTAACTCTGCCGTTTCAATGCGCAGGTACTTTTGTACCCGACCCGGCTAAGCAAGCAGGCACGCTTGTTAATCTAATTGCTTTTGAATGGCGAATTTATCTGTGGTATATATGGAGGATGATCTCCAGCACGAGACAAGGATCATCAGTGAAGATGAAAAA
>DATHKF010000204.1:0-9337 GCA_035489505.1 Bacteroidia bacterium
GTCCGGGTTGTTATCATAACCTGGTGCCTGAACCTGGCTCCATGTTACAGACATACCGATCTCAGGAATGATCTGCTCATTGGCATACACCGACTGGAAGCTGATAATAGTATCCGAACTCCAGCTGCGTGGTGAGCCTTCTCCAGATGTCTGGTTCAGTACCCATGTTGCAGTATCCTTAACCACATACTGGTTAGCTGGGTTGTTCAACAGTTGAATTGTGAATTCACCAATCGGCACATTCAGCGGATCGATGACTTTAATATTCACCGGACCGCGTCCACCTTCGTATTGAACCTGATCCATTCGCGAAGTTCCACCGTTGTTCACGGTTTGTGCAGCGAGGATTCCGTCAATAGAAGCCTGGGTTAATTCAAGTACGTTATTACCGTTACCTGAACCTTCGACACGTGTGATTTTCGGACCAGAGCCGTAGTTTGAAACCTGGTCTGTTCCGCCTGCTTCAGGCGATGTGATGTGCGGAATACCAGAATATACTCTCACGTTTTTACGACCGGCCAGGTACGGTTTTTTCTGCCCGATATTGGACGGAACCGTAGGTGCCAATGTGTCGAAAGTCACGTCATCATACGACAGGTAATTGTTGTATGCATAAGAGATGACCATGAAATAGTACGTCTTGTAATTAACCAGTCGCGCGTCACCGGAAGCAAACGCGTCAGTGGTTACAGAGAATGAGTGCTGAATGCCTTCATCACCTGCGCTGATGGTCATGTCCTGCGGATCGTCTGCCTGCATAGCCTGGCTGAACTCGCGGTTAACCAGCTGGCTTACGCCATTGCGGACATCGCATTGTGCAACCAAACGTGCTTTGTCAGGATTGTACAAGTCGCCGGTTGTAACCGTCGGATCTTTCAACTGGAACAACTGGTAACCTTCGAAATTGTAAGTAGTGTCAATGCCCGCAAGACTTGGGTGCAATGTGGTATATACAATTGCAGGGTCATACGCTTCGTAACGCTCGAGGTAGTTGTTTGTACCTTCTTTGTTGGTCAGGTACATCACAAGTTCCTGGTTCAATTCCTGCATTGTAATATCCGGAGCGGTTGGACCGTCCAGTGTACGGAAGCAGTTGTCGAACAAGCGCTGTGCTTTATCATCTGTTGTACGCATCAATTCCACAGAAGCAGTTGGTCCGCCATTACCTGCACGTGCCCAAACAGCACCCACGGTGATGTAGTTTACTGCACCTGGCTGAAGTGTAAACGGTCCGGCCGACTGAAGCATACGACGGTCATTGTAGGTATTACCTGCACTTACTTCGTCCCATGGCAACTGCCCAACTCCGTTGGTTCCCCAACCTGATGGATCAGAATCTCCAGGGAACATGAAATCGCATACTGTGCTTCCGCCGTAAGCGTTTCCGCCATAGGTCAGAGGTGAACCATCTTTCCAGAATCCGGAGAGGTAGTTGTAGAAATGCGTAGCGTTTTCAGGGTTACCGATTGTGGTAAAGTTGTTATCGTAATAAACGAACTTCGACATGATGATCTGTTCGCCCAATTCGTCTGTTTGATTGTCGCGGTCATTGTTGATTCCGTCGCCCGGATCAGCAATAGGTCCTTCGAAGAAGTCCATTCCAAGTGCAGGCGGATTCGCTCCGTATGTTCCCGCGCTTGCAGTTGAGTTTCCACCGTCGTTCTGACGACCGTTGTACGTATAACCAAGACCACGGCCAACATCGCAACCAACATAGTCGTCGAATGCATCACCAAGATCCGAGTCAGTCCACTGACCGAAATACGTATCGTTCATCGAAACCGTAGAACGGTTGATGATTTTGTACGAGTAGAAGGTCATGTTGTTGATCTCGTCGTTCGTAGAGAACGCGAAAGCCTGTGAATGAACTTCAAGGCCAATTGCCGCAGCTCCTGTTTCAGAGTGAACGTTTCCTTTGTCGTTAAACACCCACCACAAAGTCTGGTCACCAAACAACTGGAAACGTGAACATCCGAGTGTACCGGAGATATCGTAACCCGGGTAATCACCCGCCTGGTAGTTGTAGTATCCATCACCATCCACATCCACGAATGGTGCGAGGTAACGGGCCTGACCCGCACTTGGATCACCATTTCCAGGCCAGTTCTGAATAACCAGCGGAACTGTATATCCAGGGATCGGAACGGTTTGATTTGTTACGAAGTCTTCAACGTCCTTACGTGTAATATTCCAGTGACGGTCAAATGCAGAACATACAGTTGCTTCAATTGAAACCGTAGTTGTATCCAATGGTCCTGGCCAGAAGTCATTACCAGTCTGACGGTAAGTCATACCCGCAACTTTCAACTGTCCACCCGCATCCAATCCACCGATCCACAGAGCTCCCGCAAAAATTGCGTGTGCATCTCCATTTTTCGGTACTGCATATTTCGGGTTGGAAAGATCCCACCACATATCACCACCAGTCATGATGGTCGTACGCACGTTATTGATATCGAGGTCCGTTTTTGCTGTAGCTGGTGTACAGGATGCAGCCAGGTTTTCGCCTGAACTGAACCGTGCATTTGAACCAACACGCTGTCCCGGGAGAGCCCCGTTTTCCCTGGCGTCAATTGCAGTACTGATTGCAAAGATTGCGACTGCCGAGAGAATAATCTGACGCTTGATTTTCATTGTTACTTCCATTTTAATGTTTCTACTTCCTTGTTTGTTGTATTTGGAAATCACGCGGTCGTTTAAAAGTCGAGCATTACACCAATGCGAATACGGCGAGGGATGCTGTAATTCGTTGGGTTATTGATTTTCACTGCATACTGGTCACGGAATGACTGTTCGCTGTTGCTTGCTGCAATGCTGGATTGCGTAGCTGCTGCGTACAGGTAACCATCGTCATCAGGGTTTCCGGTGAAACGGTAAACGTTCTGCACGTTTGAAGTGTTCAACACGTTCAACACCTGGAGGTAAATGTTCAGGTTAGCTACTTTCTTGTTCTCAGTAGTGCCCCATGACAGATCAATGTTCTTGTCGATACGAAGATCCATACGCACCTGCCAAGGCAGACGTGAACCGTTTACAGAACCATCCAGAACCTGGCGCTTCTGAACACCAAACTGTGCTTCAGGAGTTACGTTAGACTGGCGTGTGTAAGGCGTACCTGAACCGGCACGGATTACCATGTTTGCACCAACGTTATCCAGGATACGAACTTCTTTGCCATTCTTTCTGGTCCAAACCGGTCCGTTGTAGTTCGAACCTGAACCAAAGCGGTAATCCACGTTTGTAACGATTGCATGACGCTGATCGAAATCCAATGGAACTGTTGTACGAAGGTTTGGCTGGCCATTCTGCACGAGGTTCTGTGCTTCTGTTGCACCTGAACCTGTACCGTCAGCGAACTGAAGGGTATAAGAAGCAGTTAACTGAACACCACCTGTACGACGAAGGTCATACGCTACAGTGAATCCTTTTACTGTACCGAAGTCGATGTTACCGTAAGTCAGGTAATTCACCGGGTAAGCATAGTTTACAGATACAACCTGGATCATGTTACGCATTTCACGGTAGAAAGCAGAGAGTGTAATTGCTGCGTTCTTGCGCTCGTTCAATGTCTGGGTGAAACCAAGTTCGTAATCTGTTGTGCGCTGTGGCTTCAGATCAGGGTTGTTGTTGAACAAACCAACACGGTTCTGGATGTAGTAGTACTGGATCGGGTCAAGACGGTAACCGTCTGTAGGACGCTGAGTCAGTACATCGTAGTGTGCGAAGAAGTTTGCTTCTTCAGAGATCGGGAATGCAAACGCAATACGCGGCATGAAGATCAATTGCGGTTCGTAATCTTTGAACGCTTTTGAACTCACTTGTGTCTGGCTTGGATCAACGAGGTATGGTGTGATACGACCGGTTGATGTAGCCTGGGCAATGATATTCGGGTCACCGATTTCATTTCCGTTTCCATCATACCAGGTGTTCTCATTGCGGTAACCTACTACTGCAGTTGGGTTGTAAGCATCGTTCACATATACTGTGTAGTCGCTGCCCATGTTGCCCGGGTGAGTAAAATTATCGGCCTCTTTAACTGATTTTGCTTCGTAAAACAGGTATTTGTCTTTCAACACAGGCTGGTTAGCATCGAAACGATCGATACGAATACCTACGTTAAACTTCAAATCTTTAAAGTCGAATTTATCCTGGATGTATCCGGCCATATAAATAGGACGGAACGCCGGGATTGAACGGGTGAAGTTTCCGTTACCATCTACTTCGGTGAAGAAATCATCGAATGATCCGTCGCCTTTAACACGCTTTCCGGTGTAATCGTAACCGAAATAGCTTACCATGTTGTTACCGTCGAGGAGTAAGTCATCGGCACTGAACATATCCAGTGTGTAGAAATCCGGAGAGTATGCATCAACGTCGAGCCAGTCTGTGCTGTTTGTAGCCATACCCAGTTTCTGACGCATCTGGATATCAAACCAACGCTGCTGTGATCCGTCATAATAACGGTCATACAGGAATGCATCATATGTACCGTAATCAACCATGATTGGGTTGGCAAGGTCCAGCTGAGTCAGGTGAAGGTTCGCAAGGTCATACATGCGATTCCACAATTGCAATGAATTCACGTTGTAGCCACGCTCTGTACGTTGTTCGAATTCGAAACCAACCTGGATCGCGTGATCCTTAATATCCGCTGAGAAGCTGGTGAACACCCGGAATTGTGTTTTGTCGTCGACTGCGTAACCGCCATACTGACGGCCTGTGTTGTACCAGAGTGAATAAACGTCTGTAGGACGGTATCCATTAGGAAGACCAAGGTTCGCAAGAATTACGTCCTGGTTACCCTGCATGGAATAATACTCGTCACCTGTTCCAGATACGCCATCAGGATCCGAGTACGAACCCAGATTTCCAAACACGTATGATGTATAGTTCGACATCAGTGGGTTTGGTGTAATCAGGTTACCATTTTCGTCCTGGTAGAATGGCTGGTAAGTAATTACTGAGTCAGCGTAAGCAGCCTGAACATATCCAAACAATGTATCGTTGTTATAAACTACGCTACCTGGCTGATATACGCGGGTCTTATACTGGTTGAATGTACCTACATGTCCGTAATCGAAATGACGTTCTTTGTGCGTGTCATCCTGGGTGATTTCCTTATAGGAAGTATAACCAACCTGTAACGTGTAGAATGCATTCTTAATATTTGAACTTGTTTTTTGTGCATCTGCACCCTGTGATCCGAAACGCTGGGTGATTCTTGCATACACACGCCATGTACCTGTATTGATCTGCGGGTTGTTCACTGAGTTGAACATGGCATAATCATACCGGTAATCGTGCTTGGTGCTGTAATCAATTGATCCACCGAGTGTGATGTTCAGGTTATCCGTTGGTTTGAAATCGATTTTTGCATTCAAACGCAACGCCTTTGTACCTACGTTCTGGCGGGCTTTGATCGTCTCGAAATCATTACTCGTTACAAACTCTGCATTACGTACAAAACCTGCACCGTTTGGAGCCGGACGAAGTGGATTTGCTTCGAGTTCTCTCAGCTTTTCGTCCTTTATCTTAACTGCACCAATTGCAGAAGGATCAGGGTCTTTTTCGAGAACACCTTCACCGGAGAGAATGAAACCAAGAATTGGACGGTCGCCGTTGACTGAATCTTTTTTCATCCAGATCGGGCCACCTACGCTGAAACCAACGAAGTTGTATCCATAATCATCAAGAAGTTCTGATGTGATGAGCTCCACTCCACCGAAGAACTGGCTTTGCGGTCCACGTGTTGTGATGTTGATTACACCACCGGTTGCATCACCGAACTGCGCGGGAACACCACCTGTGATCACACTCACCTGCTCGATTGACTGCTGCGGAAGGCTTGGTGAGCCAATAACGCGTTGACCATCGATGAAATAGGCTGTACCGTTATCGCGGCCGCCACGCATTTGAACCGCATCACCTTCATCTGCCTGGTAAACACCGGCAGTTGTAGATGCTACAGAGTTAATGTTTTTAGAAGGCATCGCGAGGAATTCCTCACGGGTAACCGTTCCACCCGATTTTGTATCCGGGTCGATCAGAGGTTCCTTGTAACTCACAATAACAACGTCCTTCAGCTGAACACTTGTCGGGTTCATTTCAATATTGCCGAGGTAAGTTGTTTTGTTTTCCGAAACCGTTACACCTGTGATTTCTGTAGTTTGATAGCCGGTGTATTGTGCCTTCACCACGTAAGTACCAGCAGCCAGTGGCTTGATGGTAAAGTTGCCGTCAAGATCTGTGGTTGTTCCACCGGCATTGACACCACCTTTGGACGTGGTTACAACAGCAAAAGGAATTCCTTCTTGTGTTGTTTTGTCAATGAGTTTCCCTTTGATATCACCACCACCTTGCGCATAAGCTACCAATGAGGCAGACAGAAGCAACGTAATTGCAACGTAAATTTTTCGCAGCATAATGATTCAGTTTCGTGTTAATAAATTGGTCGTGCAGTAAGAAGTCGGTAAATATAGAAAGTTTTGTTTTTGAACCGCAAATAAAGTATTAACAAATATTTACACTTTAAACGGTCTGAAAACTGTCAGAAAGACGGGCTCGTTTTTCTATACAACTTTCTAAAATACAGCAACTTACATTTTTCAACCCGCTTCCGAGGGGACGTTGGAGCGGAGCATGTAACAACACATCAGAAGTGCGTTACAACCCGGAAAAAAACTCCGGGATTTCCGGTTAAAAAAACCGGCGGCAGGTTCGGGATTTTAACCCGTTAAAGAACGATGATCGATGTAGCAAACTTAACCAACGGGGATGACACCACCAACTTTACAGGGGTCTAAATGCAGCTTAAGAAGGGGATTTTGGCAGGTGGTCGGTAATGGAAGATAAGTGGTTACTTCTTCCGTTTTTTAAACCAGCGCTTGAGGAAGAATTCGCGCTTGTGCTCGTTGTTGCGCTTCGCTTTCTTCTCATTTCGCTTCATTCGCTTACGCGTTTTCTTGGTATTTTTTTTATTGTACTCTTTCCGCGCTTTCGCATCACTCATTTCCTGCTTGCGCTTCTTCTTCCACTCGCGTTTCGCTTTGCGGCGTGCGGCTTTTCCTGTTTCGGTTTCTTCTTTCTTCTGGCCACCTTCTGTATTATTTCCGTCTTGAGAGAAAGCAGGGGTGAATCCAGCGAAACAGAGGATCAAAAGCAAAAAGAGTATTTTCTTCGCGATATTCATTTCAACAAACTTATAACGAAAACAATGCCGCAATCGTGCATTTCGTAGATTTGTTTTAACAAATGAAAAAATATTTTTTCGTTTTCAGTTTAATTGTGCTGTTTTCGGCTGCGTGCCGGAAAGAACAGCAAGGCGTTCCGTATGCGTACGTGAACCTGACCGTGTACGTGAATGATCCGCAGCACATTTCGCTCACCACCATCGGTGGATGGAAATATTTCAGCGGTGGATATGGCGGACTGATCATTTACCGGAAATCGCAATCGGAGTTTATGGTGTATGATCGTGCTTGCCCGGTAAATCCGGATGATGCCGGCGCGCGGATTGAAGTTGACCCGAGCAATATTATTCTCAAAGATGCTTCGTGTGAATCGCAATTCCTGATCAGCGACGGAAGCACAATTGGTGGGCCTGCGGTTGTTCCATTGCAGCGGTACACGGCGATATTCGACGGTACGGTTCTGCGGGTAAATAATTAAAGAGCGGGCTCTTCACCTCATTAACCTTTGTGATTAACGCCTGGCGGCAGCAAGGAATTTTATTTTTTATTTCCTTTCACTTCGTTCAAGGGACATGCGACTCCTCCGGAGTCGGGATTTTAGTTCGTCAGCGGACCATTTTTTTTACACCTTCTTTCGCTGCGCTCAAGTGATCCGCAAGCACACTCAATTCTTCAATAAAAAAACAGCCGCATCGTACGACGCGGCTGCTGTATTTTACCAGGCGAACCTGTTTAGTAACGATAGATCTCAGGCTTGAACGGACCAACAACATCTACACCGATGTACTCTGCCTGTTCTTTGCTCAGGATATCGAGCTCAACACCGATTTTCTCAAGGTGCAGCATGGCTACTTTCTCATCAAGATGCTTAGGCAGTGTGTACACTTTCTTCTCGTAAGAAGCGTAGTTTGCCCAAAGTTCGAGCTGTGCAATGGTCTGGTTTGTGAATGAATTTGACATCACAAAAGACGGGTGACCGGTTGCGCAACCGAGGTTTACCAAACGACCTTCAGCAAGTACAATAATGTCTTTGCCTTCGATGGTGTATTTGTCAACCTGTGGCTTGATCACGTCTTTGGAAGCACCGTAATTGTTATTCAGCCAGGCCATGTCGATCTCTGTATCGAAGTGACCAATGTTACACACGATAGCGTTATGCTTCATGGAGCGGAAGTGGCGCTCCACAACAATGTTCATGTTACCTGTTGCAGTAACAATGATGTCGGCGCGTTTCACTGCATCGTCCATCTTTTTCACTTCGTAACCGTCCATCGCAGCCTGCAATGCGCAGATCGGATCGATCTCTGTTACGATCACGCGAACTCCCTGGCTGCTGAGTGACTGTGCAGAGCCTTTGCCTACGTCGCCGTAACCGGCAACTACTGCAACTTTACCTGCAAGCATGATATCTGTTGCACGACGGATCGCGTCAACGAGTGACTCACGGCAACCGTATTTGTTATCGAACTTCGATTTTGTAACTGAGTCGTTGATGTTGATCGCAGGAACAAGAAGTGTTCCTTTCTGCATGCGCTCCTTCAGGCGGTGCACCCCGGTTGTTGTTTCTTCTGAAAGACCACGGATGTCTTTTGCAAGTTCCGGGTATTTGTCGAACACCAGGTTGGTCAGGTCACCGCCATCATCAAGGATCATGTTCAGTGCCTTTCCACCTTCGAACGCGAACAGTGTCTGTTCAATACACCAGTCGAATTCTTCGTTGTTCATGCCTTTCCAGGCATACACCGGAATTCCTACTGCTGCAATAGCTGCCGCTGCGTGATCCTGCGTTGAAAAAATATTGCATGAAGACCAGGTTACTTCTGCTCCGAGTTCAATGAGTGTTTCAATCAACACTGCAGTTTGAATAGTCATGTGCAGGCAACCCGCGATGCGCGCGCCTTTGAGCGGCTTGGAAGCACCGTATTCTTTACGGAGCGACATGAGTCCCGGCATTTCGACTTCAGCCAGTTTAATTTCTTTTCTGCCCCATTCGGCAAGAGAAATATCTTTAACCTTGTAACTTACTTTTGATTCCACAGCAGTCTTCGTCATTTGTTTAGAGTTAAAATCCGGCTGCAAAATTAACAGAATTCCTTCAATTGACCGAATGTTTGATTTTGATTCAAAATGCCAGTTATTGAGGAGAT
>DATHKF010000205.1:0-2445 GCA_035489505.1 Bacteroidia bacterium
TGGTTGGATTCGAGTGCACGCACGTAACTAGTGCGGAATGGGGAGTTCGGATGTGTTATCTGAATACCTCGAAGACAAACTCATGTAATTAACGTGAACGTCCAGACTTTCTCTTCGAAGGACCTGGGTTCAGCCTCCAAACTCCCGCCTCCCAACTCCCAACTGAACCGAATCCGTTCTAGAATCCGAAATAATCCTTTATATCCACCACGAGATTCCTCACGTTCTCCAGGTTCTTCGCTTTATTCGTTTTCTCCAGCAAACCATTCATTTTCTCCTGGTATTGTTTCCTTCCCGAACTGATCCACTGCGCGGCATAGTAGTATGCCTTAATCGTCAGGTCATTTTCCATCAGCTTCGATGAGTTGGCCGTGAGCTTTTCGTAACGCTTGTAACACTCCTGCACCTTCAGGTAATCTTCGGAAATAAAATACGCCATGATCAGCGTGGCGAAGATCTGGTCATACATCCGGTGAAAAGCCACTTGCTGGTAATTGAACAACAGGCTTTCGATCAGCGGAGGAACACGTTTCACATCATCGAGACTGCTCATCAATAGAAAGCAACAGTAAATATTATTGACGTTGATGAAGCGCACGTAAAGACTTTCCTCTTCCCAGGTTGGACTCGCTAATATTTCCTCGCACGATTTTCGGTACATCGCAATCTCTTCACGCAGTTCCGACGGAATTGTTTCGTACCAGCCTTTGCGGTAGCAGAAACCGTACGTGCTCGCCAGCAAACTCGCCTGGATGCTGATGAAACCAATCTGCGCGGAGTTCAGGTAATTTCTCCAGAACCGCGGCGTTTCTCTTTTCTTCAGCAGGTTGGCAGCGACTTTCTGCAACTCGTCCTTTTCGAGCCACGATACCAGCAATTTCAATTTGAGGTAATCGACGTTCAGTTCAACATCATCAGCGAATGAGAAAATAACGTACGGCGCTTTTTCCAGTTCGTCGGAAATGAAATTGAGTTCATCCTGGATTTCTTTGGTGTAAAAACGTTCATCATTCAAAAAGTGTAACGTGTAACACCACGCGTAACGGCTGAGAATGCGCACCGCAAATGAAGTGTGCTGCTGGAACGAACGGAAGTAGGAGAGGTGCTTCTCCGTATCGAGGTTGTCGCCGGTTGTTTTGTCTTTGAAGTGAAGATTTGTACGCAGGTACAAATACAGATCGTTCAGCGCGCGCTCCGAATCAATAACACGTGCGTTGCTTTCGAGATAACGAATGGCTTCCGTTTTCTTTTCGCGGATGTACGACTGCTGCGCAAAAAACTGCAGCACCGCACGCGCCGTCGAAAAGTCTTCGGTCTTCTCCGAAATATCCAGGAGGATTTCTGATAACGCGTTTGCCTCTTTCAGTTTTCCCTGGTTCACCAGCAATTCCACCTTCGACACGTTGTGCTGGAGATACGATGGGTAATTGCGGCTCAGGAAACCGGTGAGTTTAAATGTGTGGTGGGCCAGCTGGAAAAATTTACGTTTCTCCGGTGCGCCCGCTTTTTTGTAAATCACTTTGCAGAGATCATCCGAGTCAGCTTCTTCCCATCCTTTTTTGTGCACGGCATCCACCAGCTTCAACGGAAGCTCGGCGTTTGTTTTCTTAAGATAGCTGCGGAACTCGTCGAGATGATATTCTTCAAGAAGTACAACAACTTTCTGGATACTCAGCATGATCTGTTGTTTAACCTAACGCAATCCAGTTAACCGGGGTTTGCCCGTTCTGCGTCAATAAATAATTCGTTTTTGAAAAGTGACGGCAACCGAAAAATCCGTTAGCGGAAAAAGGCGACGGGTGCGCACATTCCAGCACAAAATGTTTGCTGAGATCGATCAGCGGTTTCTTGTTCTGTGCATGTCGTCCCCAAAGAATAAAAACAACACCGCTGCGTTTTTCAGAAAGGGAGCGGATCACCGAGTCCGTAAATTCTTCCCATCCTTTTCCCTGGTGCGATGCCGGTGTATGCGCACGCACCGTAAGCGAAGTGTTTAAGAGGAGCACGCCTTCCTGTGCCCATGCAGTAAGATCGCCTGTCTTCGGGTAAGGAACATTCAGGTCCTTCTGCATCTCTTTGAAAATGTTCACGAGCGATGGCGGATGCTTAATGCCGGTCGAAACCGAAAAGCATAAACCGTTCGCCTGCCCGGGGCCGTGGTAAGGATCCTGCCCGAGTATCACCACTTTGACTTTATCAAATGGTGTTTGGTTGAATGCGTTAAAGATGAGCGGACCCGGAGGGTAAACAACATTCTGCTGTTTTTCGATCACCAGGAATTCTTTCAACGTAGAAAAATACGGTTTGGAAAATTCCGTTTGCAGGACGTTTTTCCAGCTTTCGTGAATTTGCGGCTCACTTGCAACAACTGTAGTCATAACTTAAAATGATAAAAGGATATAAAACACAAACACAGACAATCGCGTAAAAAGGGTAGTAAATGTA